>JAQZBA010000018.1 GCA_029239365.1 Herbinix sp.
AGAATAAATACATGGAACAGGCATACGAAATAGGAAAATATGGTTATGTCCCTGATTATGCCAGAATAGACATCCTTCATGAATTTGGGGGTATTTACTTGGATACCGATGTAGAAATAATAAAAAGTTTTGATGATTTGTTACCACTCGGAGCATTTACAAGTTTTGAAGAGTATCCGATGATAAACTTTGGAAGTGGAAGCGGTACCGTTAGTGGGCTAGATATTCTGCAAGAGATACTTGATTTTAGAGATAAATATGAGTTTATAAATTCTGACGGTAGCATTAATAAATTGAGTTGTGGATTTTTTGAAACAACTCCATTAAGAAACCATGGAATTGTTTTAGATGGCCAAATACAAAGAGTAGCTGGTATGACAATTCTTTCATCTGATTATTTTAATGTAAAAAGTTCTATAACAGGTAGATTAAATATTACTGACAATACACATTCAATACATCATTTTAACTGGTCGTGGGTTGATGAGAATAGAATGGCTGAAATAAGAGGAACGCATGAGTATTATGAGAAAATACTAAAAAGGATGGAAACGAATGAACAATAAAATTGACATAATAGTGCCTTGGGTAGACGGTTCTGATCCGAAATGGATAAAAGAACGGGATTTTTGGCTGAAAGAAACGAATGCAGATGGTTATGTCAATTCCAACATCAGATATCAAGACTGGGAGAACTTACAGTATTGGTTTAGAGCTGTTGAAAAATATATGCCTTGGGTGAACAGGGTTTTCCTTGTAACATGGGGACATATTCCTCGATGGCTAAATCTTGACTGTAAAAAGTTGAAAGTAGTTAAACATGATGAATATATCCCCAAAGAATATCTGCCGACCTTCAATTCAAATACCATAGAGATGAATTATCATCTAATTGAAGAGTTATCAGAAAATTTCATATTATTTAATGATGATATATTTCCGTTGCAACCGATAGAAGAAGAATATTATTTCAAAGATAATGTAATCGGTGATGAGGCTGTTGAGGGACATGTTTTCCCGGTAGATGTTGGGCCGCTTTCTGCATGGGGGAAATATGTACAGGTTAATAATATGCTTCTGATTAATAGGCATTTTCAAAAGAGAGAGGTTCAGGAGAAGAATTGGGATAAGTGGTATTGTGTTGATTATGGAGAACTACTTGAGAGGACAAGATCTTTAAATTACTGGTACGATTTTGCAGGATTCAGGGACCCACATATGGCAAGTGCTCTTCATAAATCAACTCTAGCACATATATGGGAAGTGGAACATAATGTACTTGATATAGCATCTGGAAATAAGTTCAGAAGTTATACTGATATCAGCAGGTACGTTATACGCTATTGGAACCTTTGTGAAGGAAATTTTAATCCAAGAAGAACCCTGGGATATACCGAAGCGGTAAGAATTGATAATTTTGAAATAATAGCTGAAGGAATTAAGAAGCAAAAATGGAAAATGATAAATCTGACAGAGGTATGTACCCCAGAGGAATTTGTGAGTATAAAGAGATATATCAATAAGGCTTTACAGTGTGTTTTTCCGGATAAATCAAATTTTGAGTTATGATTGAGGGGAAGTTTGGATGAAAGTATCAATAGTAATACCTTGCTATAACGCGGAAAAATATATAAGACAATGCATGGATAGTATTTTGTCGCAAACTCATAAAGAAATAGAAGTTATTTGTGTCGATGACGGTTCGCAAGATAAAACACGGGATATTATAAATCAATATCAAGTAAAAGATAATCGCGTCATGTTGATATGTCAAGAAAATAGCTATGCAGGAGTTGCTAGAAACAATGGTATAAAACAGGCCACTGGTGATTATGCTGTTTTTCTGGATTCCGATGATTATTTTGAAACAGATATGGTTGAGTTGATGCTTAAGTCAGCTCAAGAGAACTGCGCAGATATTGTTTTGTGTGATGCATATTACTTAAATAACCTAACAGAAGAGATATCTGAGCCAACGTGGATTTTGCGAAAAGATTTTATTCCTGAGGGAAAAAAAGTATTCAATTACAAAGATATTCCAGAAGGAATATTTAGTATATCCTTAAGTGTTCCATGGAACAAGATGTTTAAGATGGAATTTATGAGAAGAGAAAAATTATATTTTCAAGACACTCAAAGAAGTAATGATGAGTTTTTTGTGGGATTATCAATGGTAGTGGCAGAAAAAATCAGCTTTGTTGATAAAAGATTGGTTTATTATAGGACAAACAATCTAGCCAGCTTGCAAGGATATGGAATGAAACATGCTCCGTCATTAGATTTTTTTTACGCACTAAGAAAATTAATGGGTGAATTAATAATAAGGGATCTATTTGATGGAGTTTCAATCGGCTTTGCAAATAAGTGTATTTCATCTTGTGTTGCTACGTTAAGAAAACAAACTATCGCTGAAAATTTTTCATATATCTATAATTATCTTAAAGAAACAGGATTTGAACAACTGGGTTTGAATAATATCAATGAAAATGATATAAGAAATAATAAGAAAGTTTTTTTGGATATTAAAAAGTATGATGCTATAGAGTATCTATTTTACAGCTGGAAGCAAATACAAATTACGAAAGCCGAGAGATATGTATTTCCTTTTGCTTCAGTTGGGAATAGACAAAAAATTGCTCTTTATGCCGCGGGAGAAGTTGGAAGATCGTATTATCATCAGTTAGTAGAAGCAACTTATTATCAGCTTGTAGGGTGGTATGATAAGGACTATAGAAAGTACGCTGACAAAGGTAAACCGGTGCTTAATCCTGAAGATATATCTTCATGTGAATTTGATGTAATTGTAATAGCAATTGATGATGTAAATATTAGCAAAAATGTGGTTGAATACTTGGTCGGTATCGGTGTTCCAAGAGATAAAATATATGCACGGTCATAGATTATTATATAACTAAAAAATCCAGAGTTATTTATAAAAGAATTAAATATATTTTGGGTAGAAAGAGTTGTAATTATGGATAGAATTATAGTATCATTAACGACTTATCCGGCCAGAATAGCTACGGTGAACCGTGTTATAAAGACCTTACTTATACAAAACTTGAGGCCGAATAAAATATTACTTTGGCTTGCAACTTCACAATTTCCTGAGAAAGAAAACGATTTGCCGCCGGCACTTTTGGAACTGCAAAAATATGGATTGGAAATTTGTTGGTGTAAGGATATCAAATCACATAAAAAATATTATTATGCGATGCAGGATTACCCTGAGGATATTATCATCACAGTAGATGATGATATATACTATCAGCCAGTTATGACACAGCTTTTATATGACTCATACTTAAAATTCCCTAAAGCAATTTCTTGCCTTCGAGCTAATCTGATCACAAGGGCTTCAGATGGCGGAATGACTTTGTATGAATTTTGGGATAAAGGATATTTAGAGGTAGTAGGAGAGCCGGTAGTGGATTTGCTGGCAGTGGGTATGGGAGGTGTCTTATATCCGCCACATATTATGCCCAATGAATTATTTGATGACTACGCGGTTGAGACAGTATGTCCTTGTCAGGATGATCTTTGGTTAAAAGCCATGGAGTTAAAAGCGGAAGTACCAGTGGTTTTAGCACAACAAAACAGTGTAAATACTCTGTACATCGAGGATACACAAAAGGAAGCGTTATTTTCTTCAGTTAATAAACAAGGCAATGATGAAGCAATCAAATCGTTGTGCCAATATCTATTGGGGAAAGATTGGATAGACCGCGATGAGTTTGATAAACTATTTATGAGTTCTAATACTGTGGAAATGAAATTGTCACAACGACGTAATATTTCTGATCACAGAAAAGGTGATTTTTTAGCGAATAAAGTTGTCTTGTATGGAATAGGTGCAGGTGCTAAAACAGTATATGACTGTATGAAACTTTTAATGCCGCAATTTGAACCATATTGTTTTGTAGTTACAAAAAAAATTGCAGAACAAAATTCTTTTCTGGATTATCCGGTAAGGGAAATTGCAGAATTACCAAAAGATGTACTAATCGTTGTAACAACTGCTGGAAAATATCATGAGGATATAAGTGAAACCCTGAAGAAATTTGGATTTACAAATGTGTATCTGGTAAATGACCAAACAATGGGATTTATTATGGGTAATGGGCGTAGGATAATGCGTGAAATAGAAATGTTTTTAGGAAGTCTAAGAAGACTTTCTTAACTGGAGGTTATCATGAAGAACATCAATACATGTGAAGACTTATATGCAACCCTCTTGCATGAAAAAAGAATTGTTATATATGGTGCCGGAGAATATGGACGAGTGATACGCTGGTTTCTGAATACGCCCATTTTCGAGAAGAAAGATATATGCTATGCAGTAACGGATCCCAAGGATGAAACAATTCGTGGGATTGATGAATTTGTTATAGATAAGGATCATATTTTTGTACTGGTAACGGTATCAAAGCTACATATGGATGCGATGATCGAAGAGGTTGAAAAGAGGGGATTTACACGAAACGCAGCCATAACAGATGAACTATATTATGCTATTAGCTATAAGAAAATGGAAAACAATCGATTAGAGCAGCATTTTATAAAGAATATTAATAATGCTCAGATTGGTAATATGAAACTGCAGAAACAGCCTAGATATCCATATATGGTATTAAATATCTTAAATCATTGTAATTTGAGGTGTCAGGGATGTGATCATTTTGCTTGTATAGCGGATAAATATTTCGTTCCATACGAAGCTATAGAGAGAGAACTCGCTAGATTAAATGAATTGACAAAGGGGAAAATCAGTCAAGTAGGTATCATGGGTGGCGAACCTTTATTACACCCTGATTTACTGAAAATATTGGTCTGTGCCAGGAAGTTTTTGCCTGAAACAACATTACGGCTTACGACGAATGGATTGCTTTTGAATTCACAGAAGCAGGAGTTTTGGGATATATGTCACGAAAACAATATAGTGATTGTAAATACAAAATATCCATTAAAAACGGACTATGAGAGGATAGAGAGAATAGCTGCAGAAAATAAAGTTAGATATATGTATTTTGAGGGAACAGGTGGAGAAACAATAAAAAAAAGCTTTAAAAAAACCTTAGACGTTAACGGCTTGCAGAATCCTGTAGAGAGTTTTATGAAATGTTCTGTTTCGAACTATGGCAATTTCCTCATGGAGGGCAAGATGTATGGGTGCCCTTTTGCAGGAAACATGTACATTTTTAATAAAAAGTATGGAAATGAAATAAGTATATCCGAAGATGACTACATTGATATCTATGATGAGAATATGACTTATGAAAAGATGTTAGAATTTGCATCAAAACCACACCCTATCTGTAGGTATTGCGATGTTGCTAATTGGAAATATGATATTGATTGGGCGAGAACGAAACAGGATAAATATGAATGGTTACCACATGAAAATGATTTAAAGGAAAAGACAAGCTATTACGATTGGTGATAGTGGAGGACAAATGTGATAGAAAAATTGAGTGAACTTTTAGAGCTAATAAAGAATGTTAATTCGATTGTATTATATGGGGCTGGCAATGTCGGCAAGGCTATGGTCATATGGATGGATGTTAATAAATCTCTGGATAAGATTTCGTTTATCGTTGATACAAAAAAACGAGGAAGATTATACGGATTTCCGATTATTAGTTTATCCGAGCTGAATTATGAACCTTCACAGCGGATTATCGTAACTTCAACTAGTTCTAACCGGAATGAGATCATAGCAGAAATATCGAAATACCATTACATGGATATGGTATTACTGAGTGATACTCTTTGTAAAGAATTGATAGACGAGCGGACCTTCCTTCGTGGGGGGGCGATAGCAACTGACAAAAAATATTGGAATAATCAAAAGGAAAAGACATTTTTGCGAGAAAATGGCTGGGATGTCTTTTTTGATGATATTTCAATTAAATATATAAATTTAGTAAGAGGTATGGACATTGAAAGTACTGATACTATTGCAAGAATTATCTGTAGAATTAAAAGGATATTGTCCGAAGAAAAGGATACACTCGACATTTATACAGAATATGAACAAATAGAATTAAAAAAGCAGAAAACAGATTTCTATGATTTGATCTGGAAGTGTAGTGAAGATAAATTCTGCTACAGAAAATATATGCTTCCGATCAATCATTTTGAAAGCAGCGTATTTTATTACAAACATGGAATTGATCATATAGCTGACATAGCTGCATTGAGCGGAAAGACATTCATTGATGCCGGAGGCTATATCGGAGATTCGGTTCTGGTCATGGAGGAACTATTTCCTGAGACAATCATTGTTTTTGAAGCTTTGCCAAAACATTGTAAGCTAATAAAGAAAACGGTAGAAATGAACAGTCTCAGAAATGTTGTTGTTGAAAATATGGCACTGGGAGAGGAAGCAGGATCAGTTGAAATACAGGTAGCAGATAGTGGATCAAACGGAATAGGAAGGAAGGGTTTGGATTATTCTGAAAAAGTCATCACACCTGTGATAAGTCTTGATGATTATGTTGAAAAGAATAATATTTTAAATATAGGGTTAATAAAGTCTGACATTGAAGGCATGGAGCCATATTTGCTTAAGGGTGCAAAAAAAAGTATTGAAAAATACAAACCAGTTCTGTTGATTTGTATTTATCATAATCCATATGATTTTTTTGAGATAAAGCCAATGATAGAGAGCTGGAACTTAGGATACAAGTTTTCAGTGTATAAACCTGTCACAGGTGGAGTGGTAGGAGAAACAGTTTTAATAGCGCAGGTTTAAATGAGAGGAATTACGTATGGTACTATTTGGTGCAGGGGCTGATTTTAAAAAAATTGTTGTTAATAATGGACTACTTCCATATATTGAAGCGGTCATTGATAGCGACAATAATAAAGTTGGTAAAGATGTATTTGGTGTGACGGTTAAAGGGTTAGAATTTTTACAGGAAATGCGGAAAGGTGAGATTATCTATATAACCAGCAGTAAGTATTTTGAGGATATCAGTACTATAATTCATAATAAAAATGACACTCTGAAGGTGGAATTTTTAGGAAATATTTTGCCGAAAAAAAGCAAGGCAGAGAATATGGCTTTATATACTCGTGCTCAGAACGAAAGAGATGTTTATTGTCAGTATAAAGATGAATATTTAATCCGTGATGAGAAGTTTATAGAGAGATATTTTAACCTTGTTAAGAATATGGACAAAGAAAGCGTTGATGCCATTAATATGATTTTGCACAGACTGGAAATACTCTATTCTTGTGAATCAAAGGAAATTGATTTGTTTAATTCGGAAGAGCAAGCTGAACTAAAAAATATCAAGGAAAAGTTGACAAATCATATATTCAAAATCTGTGATGGAGTTTATGCGTATAAGAATTATTATTTGCCCTTAAAATACTTTGATAATGGTATATATTACTACTATTATTATGGGCTTATGAAGCTTAAGAACATTGATTATGCATTAAGTGGAGATGTTATTGATTGTGGTGCATTTATTGGAGATTCGTCGATTTTATTTTCGCGAGAGACAAAAGGAAAAGTATATGCTATCGAGGCACAAGGGAAAAATGTTGAGTCAATAAACGAAACGATCAGATTGAATCATGTGCAGAATATTGAAGTACTTCAAAAGGGTGTTGGAGATAAAAAAGAGACGGGAATTATATATCAGCATGAATATGGTAATTTCGGTACATTGAATCCATACGATTCTAGACAGTATGAGGAGCGAGAGACCATTGAGATTGATACGATTGACAATATAGTAGAAGAAAATCACATTAACGTGTCATTAATAAAAGCTGATATTGAAGGTAGTGAAAGTGCGATGCTTAGGGGAGCTGTTAATACACTGTGCAGATTTAAACCTACTCTTATGATTTGCATTCATCATACACCAACAGATTTTTGGGGTATTAAACCTTTTCTCGAAAAACTTAACCTTGGCTATACATTTCGTATTATTAAAAAGGTGGATGGTAATATATTGACAGGAACATTTCTGATTGCGGAGGTTGACTGAAATATTGAGTGATTCATTAAATATTAAACAGAATTATAAGGATGCTATTCTTTGTGATAAAGACATTGTTTATTTTGATGACATTTTACAGGCATTGTGTAAGTGGGATATTGAAAACAATAGAGTAACCATTATAATGAAGTATGATGGGGAAATATTCACTTCTTTCAGAATATTTAGAGGTGAGAATTGCATATATATTACATCAGCAAAAAATGCGGACATCCTGATATATGATGAGAATGAGGGCTCATTTTTGCTGAAGTCGCATACATTTAAAAATAATTTAAAGGTAATAGTTACGCAGGCATGTATGCTAAATCGGAATATTTGGATCCTTTATCAACAAGCAGCTAAAGCTCCTATCATACATTATGATATTGATAGAGGGCAATTTGTGGAACAAGAATTTTTGCTAAATTATTTGCATGAAAGAGAGGCTTGGCTTCCCTTTGCCAGTAGTAATTCGGGATGCTTTTGGGCAACTGTGCATGGAACAAATCATTATCTTAAAATTGATCCTTTGAAGGAGCATGTAGAAGAATATACTTTAGAAGATCAGTATACAAAGCTTGCATCAATGTACAGTGATAATCAAAATAATGTTTTTACTATGCTTGATTCAAAAAAGCTGATTATTAATGGAAATACATATTCGATGATGACAGATGAACATTCAGTGAAAGAAAATTATTCATACTGTATAGGGCTTTCGGAATGTGTAGTAATATTGCCTCGGTTTGGAAATGAGATTGCGATTTTTGGTAAAAATACGAAGTCAGTTAGTATTGTAAGACCAAATTGGGGTAGCATTCCGGAATGTGATTTTTATGGGATCTCAAAAGTTGTCGGGTGTTATGAAAATTATGGATATATATATCTGTGCCCGCAGAATATATCCGTAATAGTGCGAATAAACAAAGATACGTTACAAACAGATTTAATAATGCCTAAGTTTTCGGCAGAAATTTACATGAGGACATTATATAAAAGAAAAAATCCCAGATATATGTTTATATTAGAGAAAAACTTCGGTGATAAAAATACAGCCCTAAATGCACTGCTAAGCTGTGTGGAGGAAGTAGATTCAACTGAAAAAGAGAAACAGAAAACGGTTTACTCATATGGAGAACAAATACATAATAGTATTTTGGGTGAAATGCGTTAGAGTCAAATTAGATGTTTGTAAATAAACATGGTGCAGTTGATGAAATAGGAGGGGTTTGAATTGTATACTTATGTGATTACTGGAGCTACTGGATACATAGGATCTCAATTGATTCAGAGAATAGTAATGGAGGACAAGTCCCCTAATATAATAGTTCTGGTGAGAAATTTGGACAAGGCTAGGGAGACATTGCCTTCTTTTATTAATTTCATTCAGTTGGATTTAACGGATACTAATGCCATGGCGTCTCTTCAGCTAGAGTGCGACTATATAATTCACTGTGCTACAGTTACAAATTCTAGTGAAATGATTGCTCATCCGGTAGAAGTTACACAAAGTATTATTAATACAACACAGAATGTACTAGAACTTGCAAGGCGATGTAGTATAAAGAGTATGGTTTATCTATCCAGCATGGAAGTATACGGGGATATAAATTGTTCGTATGGGTCTAGAGTTTCAGAAACAGAATTAGGTAATATAGATATCTTAAATACCCGAAGTTGCTATCCGCTGGGAAAGCGTATGGCCGAAAATATCTGCTATTCATATTATAAGGAATATGGTATTCCTGTAAAAATTGCACGACTTGCTCAGACTTTCGGTCGGGGGATTTTACCAACCGATAATCGTGTTTTTGCGCAATTTGCTAGAGCTGCAAGAGATGGTAAAAATATAGTTTTGAATACTAAGGGTAATTCAATGGGAAATTATTGCGGAATGGAGGATGCTATTGCCGGAATAATGACCATACTGGTACATGGGACAGATGGCGAAGCCTATAATGTGGTAAATGAAGTGAATACTATGACAATCCGTCAGATGGCTGAGCTTGTATGTAATGAGATATCAGGCGGAAAAATCGTTGTAGAATATGATATACCTAAAGAGAATCCTTTAGGTTTTGCACCGGATACCGGATTACGGTTATCGGGTCAGAAACTAGAGGCATTAGGGTGGAAACCAAGGAAGCATCTATTAGATATGTATAAAGATCTTATAGCGGATATGAGATAAATGCACATATAACATTGTTGTCCTATTTAATATGACCGTATAGGAAGGGCATCCTTTGTTAATCTCATAATTTACCTCGATAATTTCAAGAACATGGATTTGTACCGTAAGCGATTATAGGTAACTATTATTGGCTTCTATTTATATGATTTTCTGAGAACTATGCTATTGTCAACCAATAGACTAAGCAGATCTAATGGTCTGGTGCTATCTGGATTCGGAGAAACAGTCTTTAGTATGTAACTGCTAAAGGAATAACAATACTTATGCCTGACATCCGGATTTAGATAGTCGCTAAGGCATGTAACGGATGATAAGGATGTTTTGGAGTGATAGAAACCACGTTTATTGATAAAAGGCACCTTATCAAATTGTTCTGCAACATTGTTACTACCCAAAATGGTCATCTCTACAAATAATCGGTCTGGGTTGATTCTTGCTAGTCTTCGGTACCAACATTCTTCAGCTTGGGCGTATGATTTATAATGAAGAAAACTAATTGTTATATCATCCAGAGTTCCGATTGGACATCCCATGACATCGTTATCTCTTTTAAATTTTAGTGATTGTGACATGTAATAATCAAAGTTCATAAGAAGCTTTATGTAGTCTTCTTCGGTTAGGCTTAGATTTATGAAAGGAGATGCGAATTTAAGACCTAGTAGGTTATAAACACGTCCAGCCCAACAGTGATTGGATATAATGCTAACACTGTCTTCCATCAAACTGATGTATTTACAAAAATCAAAATAAGGTAAAGAAAACACTCTTGCATTAATGACCTTTCCTTGAGGAACACCTAATTCATCTGCTTCTACAACTATTTCTGGGAAATGTTTATCGGACGCTACGATGATATAGTCATAAGAAGTGTTGGGAATTTCTTTTTTATTAATAAAGTCAAAATGATCTAGTTTAGAGAGTAAAATATCGTTTGAGGTTACAGCTACGATATTGAGGTGTCCTTTGCAAATGTGCTGTTCTATGTAACTTATATACTTGTCATAATCTTGTCCGGTCCCCCAAAGGATACAATTTTTCATGATGGTCCTTTCTTGTGCATTTGTATATTATATTGCGAATTATAACATAGGTGAAGTAATATTGTAAAGAATGATTACGATAGCTGTAAACTTACACTATGGTATGAAATATATAACAATGGAGCCCCATGGTTGTAAGAGCTTTTGTTTAAAAAATTAGTAATATTTCGATAGTAAGTTTGATACGATAGGATGTAAGTTAAGAGAGGGAAATATATGAAAATTGTAGTGGCGGGTATTGGATATGTAGGATTATCGAATGCAATGCTTTTGTCTCAGAACAATGAGGTCTTTGCGTATGACATTAACGCGGACCGCGTAGATATGATCAATCAAAAGAAATCCCCGATCATTGATTCGGATATTGAAGAGTATTTGGCTCATAGAGAGTTGAAGCTTAAGGCGTCCACCAATCAAGAGGAAGCGTTTAAGGATGCAGATTATATTATTATCTCAACACCGACGGATTACGATCCGGAGAAGAATTATTTTGATACCTCATCTGTAGAGGCAGTAATTGAGCTTTCCTTACAGTATTCTGGGGATTCTGTAATTGTGATTAAATCCACCGTGCCGGTGGGTTATACCGAAACCATTAGGGAAAAATATAATAATTTGAATATTCTTTTTTCTCCCGAGTTTCTACGAGAAGGCAGTGCCTTATACGATAATCTGCATCCATCTCGTATCGTAGTCGGTTATCCGAAGGACGATGCTATATTATATCATAAAGCCAAACAATTCTCTGAACTTTTACAAGAGGGGGCTATTAAGAAAGATATCCCTGTTTTACTTACGGGCTTGACGGAAGCAGAAGCAATCAAGCTCTTTGCCAATACCTATCTGGCTCTGAGAGTGGCCTTCTTTAATGAACTCGATACCTATGCTGAGGTACGTGGACTAAATACGAAGCAGATCATCGAAGGGGTTGGACTGGATCCCCGAATCGGGACTCATTACAATAATCCTTCCTTTGGTTACGGAGGGTATTGCCTGCCTAAGGATACCAAGCAACTGCTTGCGAATTATCAAGATGTCCCCAATAATATCATCGGGGCAATAGTTGACGCAAATCGGACACGTAAGGATTATATAGCAGGCTGCATATTGAATAGGAAACCGAAGACAGTCGGCATCTACCGATTGGCGATGAAAGCGAATTCGGACAATTATAGACATTCCTCTATTCAAGGTATTATGAAAAGGATAAAGGCAAAGGGAGTTGAGATCATTGTTTATGAGCCTTCTATGAAGGAGAATACCTTTTATAATTCTAAAGTAGTCAGAGATTTAGACTCATTCAAGAAGATGTCAGATGTTATAGTAGCCAATCGCTATCATGATGAGCTCTCTGATGTCAATGATAAAATATATACGAGAGACTTGTACTTCCGAGACTAAGGAAGCTTGTTAATTCGGATCAAAGATAAAGATATCTTAATTATATGATTGATTTAATATAATAGAGATGTCGTTAGGGAGAGATTATGAACATGATCAGTCTATGCATGATAGTTAAGAATGAGGAAGCAAATCTTGAGCGATGTCTGCAAGGTATCGCCGGATCCATGGATGAAATAATCATCGTCGATACCGGGTCTACCGATCGCACCAAGGAAATCGCATTAAGGTTTACCGATAAGGTGTATGACTTTACCTGGATCAATGATTTCTCTGCTGCTCGGAATTATTCCATCAGTAAAGCAAGCTATGAATTTATACTGATACTGGACAGCGACGAATTTACCCAAAGCATAGACATTGAGGAAATCAGAAGATTGACAAGAGAGAATCCGAAGAAGGTCGGTCGCCTGCTGCGTATCAATGAATATGCGCGTAAGGCAGTCCAATATCGGTACAAAGAGCGGGTCAATCGCCTATTCTCCAAGAAGTACTATGATTATAAGGGCATCATCCATGAACAGATAACATATATCGCACAGAAAAATGGTATCGAATCCGATGAGATACAGGGTAAAGAAGATGAGACTTATCTTATTCCTATGACGGTTCATCATTCCGGCTATGAAGGAGATTTGGAGTCACGTCGTAAGAAGACAGAACGCAATATCAGTTTGCTGAAGCTTGCTCATGAGCAAACCCCTGACGATCCCTATATCCTCTACCAGCTCGGCAAGAGCTATTATATGGAAGAGGACTATGCCGGTGCCTGCGACTATTTTGGCCAGGCGTTGTATTTTGACTTGGATCCCAGACTGGAATATGTGCAGGACCTGGTTGAGAGCTATGGCTATTCTCTGGTGAATTCAGAGCAATATTCCACAGCGATGCAGCTGTTGAATATCTATAATGAATTTGCCCATTCGGCGGATTTTATTTTCCTAATTGGGCTGATTCTAATGAATAACGGTAGCTTTCAAGAGGCAATTGAAGAATTCCAGAAGGCAGGAGCTATGATTGAAGCTAAGATGGAAGGCGTCAATGGATACCTCGCCTTTTATAATATCGGAGTTATCTATGAATGTCTCGGTGATATAGAGAAGGCAAGATCCAATTATATGAAATGTGGTGACTATGAAATGGCAATAGTAAGGCTGAATAATATTTAATTTACCTATAGATTCAAGGTATCCTTAGGCCCATTGTCTTTCTTCTATTTCAGTAAAATGGGAATTATGGGTTAAGCTTCTCGCTCAGATTGCCGATACTATTAGAAAGAGTCTTTCCTTATAAGCTAAAGAAGTGGTGGAATCTGCCATAGAAATTGACTAGATATATTTGTATAGTATAAAACTTGTCATAAAAGTTACTTGAAATCAGATGATTTTAAGAGAAAAATGCTGTATAATTAAGATAAAATATGGTAACATGTAAAAAATTAGTAACTTAAGGGAAATGAACCACATGGAGGTGTATGATGAAGATGAAGAAATTGAGTATGAAGTTGATGTTACTCCTCGTCTTAGTTGTGATTGGGGTACTATATTCGCCGAAGCAGGAAGCATTTGCTGCAACGCCAGTTCAGGTATGCGCTGTATCTTATGAAGATGAGAGTATACTAGTATTCATTAACGGTAATTCTAAGATATACTTTGCAACGGATATAGATGCTTCTAAGAACAATTGGGACGTTATTGATGTGAATTCAACCGATAAGATAGCGGTGATTGATATATCCTGGTTATCGCCTAATGTTGAAAACATCATGATGATTAAGGGAGATGTAAACCAGACTCAAGCACGTATTACACTTCTGGAGAAGCCGGTCAAACTGGAGGTATCGATTAATTATAATTCTTTAGATGGATTGGCATCCTCGGATACGATTGGAAGTCTTCTTAATATTATGACAACAGAAAGCACAGGAACGAGACCGATACTCTTTGATGATTTGCAATGGAAAAAAGGTGACACCGGTCAATGGATGAGTGCTGTTTATCTTAAGAAGGATTTATTAGAAAGTTATCTGGTCAAGGGTACGAATCTTTATTTTCGTATTGCACCGATAGACGATGTTGTAAGTACGGAATTAGGTGGGTCTGATTATTACAACTATACCGGAACTTATGCTTATACCAAGCCTTACTTTGATTTTGATATGACTATAACAGCAAATATGCTTACCTTTGGTACAGATTATCCCGATGGTACCGAGGGTAGACGTGCCAGTGATGAGATTAAGTTAAAGATTGCTAAGAAATCAACGCTCCCAGTAACCGGTATTGACGGAGAAGAGTTTACTGCAGAGATTAAATATGGACAGGAATATCGCATCACCAGAACAGTTGGTGCTGTTACAACAACTGATTTGGAATGGACTAAGGTTACAGACAGATTGGTAAAGAGAATATCTTTAAAGACGATGTTAAAAGGTACTTATGATGGATTAACCAATGCATTCCCTGAGATGCTAATTGAGATAAGAAATTATTCTACCTCCAAGGCTTCTTCTTCAAAGATTATTAAGACAAGTCTGAATGCACAGCGTGTACTAGCAGGAAGTATACTACAAGAAGCAGCACCGGTAGGAGTGACTGCGTCTGATCCGAATATATACATAACCTATAACGGCACAAAGAATATGAATATTCAAATACCTTCTGCTTCTGAGAATAATCCCTATGAATATTGTGTTGTCAAGCAGGGGTATACTTTTGATCTGGAAAAGGCTTCTTGGACAGCAATCTCCAAGAGTACGGTTGTAAAAATTCTTGCAACAAAGGCAGTTGATTACTCCACCATCTATATCAGGATGAAGGAGGTTAAATACAGAGCAGAGACAGAATCAAGTCCGGCGGTTGCTTATAAGCTTGCATCTACATTGAAGACCTTCCCGGTTAATTACCCTTCCATTCCTACCGCAACTAAGGCTACTCATATCTTTACGAAGGGCTATCCGACGACCATTACCATAGAGGTTACCTTGAATGTTGCAGGGAAGATGCCTTTTGAAACAGGTCTTAAGTATATCAAGCTCGGAACAAAGGATGTGCCGGTACAAAGCGTAGTGGTTACACCTGCGATCACCGGTACGATTGATCCGACAAAGGTTTACAAAATGGTAATTACTTTAAAGAATGCTGATCTAGAAACCATGGTTAATTGTACTGCGAGAGCACTTAGTATCTATTATAATAATGGCACCGTTGATAAGACTTCAAGTAAGCTCACAATCAAGAGTCCTACAGCTGCCTTAAGCTTGACGACGACGACAGCGATAGGAACAGTAACCGGATCAACAGCTGTAACTGTAGTCAACCCAATTGGTACAAATAATCATTTGGTATATCTGGAAGGACCAACTGCGATAACCGGAATGAATATGGAAGATAAATTCACATCGGGTAAAGCCTTCACCAATGGTATGAATATTCCTATGACGGCTGGACAATATCTGACCATATATGAGATTGATAGCAATGGTTTCATTCAGAAATACAAATCGATTCAGATAACAGCGGCCAATATAATGTGATAGTGAGCTGTCCATGCTGTATCAATTGTGCAGCATGGACAGCTAGAAACTACCGGATTTAATACGAGTATAATCAGGATGAGGGTGTTGTTACTTCCTTCATCATGATTATATTTGTGCCTGTAACAGAATAAGTGTTAGTGTGGAGCGTGGAGGTTGCGATGATTACAGTTAGTGTCTGCATGATTGTTAAGGATGAAGAAAAAGTGTTGGCAAGATGTCTGGATTCACTTCAGGGTCTGGCTGATGAGATTATCATCGTGGACACCGGCTCCTGCGATGCAACGAAGCAGATTGCTGCAAGATATACGGATAAAATCTATGATTTTACCTGGATTTATGACTTTTCTGCAGCCAGAAACTTCTCCTTCTCCAAGGCTACGATGGATTATATCTATGTAGCGGATGCGGACGAGGTCTTAGATGAAGATAATAGGCAACGGTTTCTTGAATTAAAGCAGAAGCTTTTACCGGAAATAGATATTGTTCAGATGCAGTATGCGAATCAATTAGCATATAATACGACCTATAATTTTGATGTAGAATATCGCCCGAAGCTCTATAAGAGACTCCGCACCTTCCGTTGGGTGGAGCCCGTTCATGAAAATGTTGTATTATCACCCGTGGTATTTGATAGTGATATTGTAATTAATCATATGCCACAAGATAGTCATGCAGGGAGAGATTTTCATGTCTTTTTGAGAACGATACAGAGAGAGGGTAAGCTGTCACCGAAGTTATATGGTATGTATGCCAGAGAGCTCTATATCGCAGGCGAGGACAAAGATTTCGAGGAAGCCTTTCCTTACTTTTGCGAAGTGGCTGACACGGCAGAATGCAATGAACAGGAACGAAAGATAGTTGAATGTATCCTTGCCAGGTGCTATCGTCTGCGCAAGGATTTTGCTGGTTTCATGAGGTCTTGTCTTCATAACATCGCTGACAGTAAAGCAAGTGCTGAAGTATGCTATGAGCTAGGTGAGTATTTTCTGGAGCTGGGGGATTACAAGGAAGCAACCATCTGGTATTATAATGCTGCCTATGAGACAGAGTGTGAACTGAATATACATTATGCCGGAGATTATCCCTTAATACGGCTGGCCGAGTGTTATCACAAATTAGAGAATCTAGAACAGGAAGAAGCATTTCGGGCTTTATATGAGGCCTGGAAGCTTGATGGTAAGTCGCGCGTATAGCTAATTCATAGAAGCAGCACGGGAGGGATCACTACTTGATACAGAGCATAAGAAATATCTTCGAACATAATATAAGGCTTTTAGGTGAGATGGATAAAGCGGTTTTTTATTTTAGGGAACAGCAGTGTGATAAGGCATTGGAACATATGGCTGATTCGATCGACGAGGTAAGACTGGTCATAGAGGCCATTATCTCAGATCGTGAATATTTCAATGTGGTGAACACAGAATCGATGTTGGAGATGTTGACCGGCATTCTGGAAGCGAAGAGGAACCACGATTATATCCTTTTAGCAGATTTACTGGAGCTTCAGCTGATTAATTTTCTGATTGGAGTCCAAGAACTGATTATCAGCAAAGAAGAAATCGAATTTGATGAAGAAATTTATCGGAATAACATAGAGCTGTTGCTTGCCCATAGCGATGGTTTTGAGTCACGGTTAACAGAACCGATTAATACCTCGAGATTATTGGAGAGTGGTTACCGTGTTGAATTCACTTCCTGCGGTCTTATGACGCTGGCTGCCGAAAACGAAGGCTGTAAATATTACTTTCATACCAATAGTAAGGTCCAATCCGAAGCTTACCTTCTGGCAAGGCATTGGTATCAGAAGGATAAAGCAAGCTATATTATCTATGGGTATGGTATGGGTTATCATATCCGGGAGCTTATTGCTCTTGCGCCTGAGGCGCAGATCACGGTGTATGAGGCAGATGCGAATGTGATCCAGTTGGCTTGCGCTTTTACTGATATGAAGAATGTATTGTCCTCACCTAAGATAAAGCTATATTATGATCCGGAGTATACTTTACTGAGGGAACAGCTAACCACGCTGCCGGATACCGGGGCCCTTCTGATCCATTATCCCTCTTATAAGAACATTAAGGATGTTGAGGGTAAGGCGCTGCTTGCCACCGGGCTTCCTTGGCTTAAGGCGATTGCGTCCTCTTGACTGATAACATAGTTACCGGAGTATAAATATTAGGAATGATAAAAGAACATGTCTTGCTATCTAAAGATGATTATGGCATAATAGAAATGTAAATAATAGTAATGTTGTTTCGAACCGGGAGTTATAAGGAGGATGGACTATGTTATATATTTTGATCGTATTAGTGATTGTCATTGGAGAGCATTTTACCAAGAATTATATTGAAACACATAGAGAGCTTGGAGAGCGACAGGAGATAATGAAAGGCAAGATCATTATCCGCAAGCATCATAATGAAGGTGCGTTCTTAAATTTTATGGGTGAAAAAAAGGAGATACTTAAGACCGTATCCTGTATCCTACTTGGTCTGGTATCTCTCCTCTTTATTATCCTTCTTCCTAAGAAAAGGATGAAATTATTTAAGCTTGGTCTAGCCTTCACTCTGGGTGGAGCGATCAGTAATGTTACTGACCGCATCCAGAGAGGCTATGTGGTAGATTACTTTAGTATCAATTGCAAGAAACTAAAAAGTATCATATTTAATCTGGCTGATATGGCAATCTTTTTAGGTACCGGGCTGATGCTTTTATCTTCCTTGTTCACTACAAAAGGTAAGTGCAGCACCAATAAATCCGCGGAATAGTGGATGTGGCTTATTTGGTCTGGACTTGAATTCAGGATGTGCCTGAGTTGCTAAGAACCAGGGGTGACTATCTAATTCAATCATCTCAACAATACGTCCGTCGGGTGACAGACCGGATAATTTCAAGTTATACTTAATAAAATCATTTCGATAGTAATTATTTACTTCATAACGGTGGCGGTGTCTTTCCTGGATTACCTTATCACCATAGAGTTCAAAGGCTTTGCTATCTTCCTCAAGAACACAGGGATAGGTGCCAAGTCTTAAGGTTCCTCCGATATCCTCAATTCCATCCTGCTCCGGCATAAGATGAATAATAGGATGGTTGGTGGAGGGATCCAATTCTACACTGTGTGCATCTTCAAAACCAATTACATTTCTAGCGAATTCAACCAATGCCAACTGCATGCCAAGACATAATCCTAAGAAAGGGATTTTGTTCTCTCTGGCATAGCGGATGGCATTTATTTTGCCTTCTATACCACGGTCGCCAAAGCCACCGGGTACCACAATACCACATACATCACCTAATAATTCAGCAACATTATCCTTTGTAACATCCTCGGAGGGAATCCATTTGATGGAGATTGCAGCGTTATGAGCAACAGCTCCATGCTTTAAAGATTCAACTACGCTGATATAAGCATCATGAAGCTGGGTATACTTACCTACAAGAGCCACGGTTACCTCAGCCTTCGGGTTCTTGAGGGATTGTACCATCTGCTCCCAATCAGAGAGCTCCGGCATCGGGCAGGGAAGCTGCAGACAGGAAAGGGTTACCTCTGCAATATGCTCCTTTTCCAGAGCAAGGGGAGCTTCATATAGGTATTCAACATCAAGATTTTGTAATACATTAGTGCTTGGAACATTACAGAAGAGAGCAATCTTCTCTTTGATACCATTCTCCAGAGGAAGTTCGGTTCTGCATACGATGATGTCAGGACGAATTCCCATTCCCTGTAGTTCCTTAACACTTGCTTGGGTGGGCTTTGTCTTCATCTCACCGGAAGCCTTCAGATAAGGAATCAGGGTTACATGAATTAAGGCTACATTATGGTCACCTACATCCTGACGGAATTGTCTGATTGCCTCAAGGAAGGGTTGACTTTCAATATCACCGACAGTACCACCAACCTCAATAATGGCAATATGGGTATCAGAGCTGGAATCATTTCTATAGAAACGGCTTTTAATTTCATTGGTGATATGAGGGATGACCTGAACAGTGCCTCCGCCAAAATCACCGCGTCGTTCTTTGGATAGTACGGACCAGTAGATTTTACCTGAGGTTACGTTGGACATCTTGTCCAAATTTTCGTCAATGAATCTTTCGTAATGTCCAAGATCAAGATCAGTTTCAGCACCGTCATCGGTAACAAATACCTCACCATGTTGGATTGGATTCATGGTTCCTGGATCAATATTGATATAAGGGTCGAATTTTTGCATGGTTACATGATAACCGCGTGCCTTTAAAAGTCGCCCAAGAGAAGCAGCAGTGATACCTTTACCAAGGCCAGATACAACACCGCCGGTAACAAATACATATTTAGTAGCCATATTTACCTCCTGAATATTATTATTATTTGCTTAGTGTTCAAAGTCTAACCTGAAGTAAACCATGAATGTTTTTGAGCAATAAAAAAAGCCATCAACCTAATCAAGGGAAAAGGTTTAAGGCGAAATTGGGTAAAAATAGCCGTACGATCCTTATGGTGGACCTTAAACCATATTCCGGCTCCCTTGCTGGTATGATGTGCAATTTTTCCTTCATGACTTGGAGATTCATGAAGCGTTCTTTCAATTGTCATAGTATACTACATAATTAGTTTGAAGTCAATTATCA
>JAQZBA010000347.1 GCA_029239365.1 Herbinix sp.
CATATATAAGACCTTCGTTCCTTCCATACGGAACAGGAATTTGCGCTTCATACTGTCCCATTCATAGAATCCGGTGGAAGGAATAATACAGCGGCGGTTGATGAGACTATCGCGGAATGTCTTCTTCTCAAATGCAGTCTCTGATCTGGCATTGATAATAACACCCTTCTCATCGAACTTGGGAAAACCCCAAGCACCGAGAACAGGGGATACCTCCTCCTTCTCGAGCGTTAATATCGGAGCTTGATTCGTCGGATAGATATCTCCGGTCTTCACTGCTGTTCCATGAAGCTTCGCGTTCAGCTTCTCTAATATTTCAATTATTTCATCATTTTCTTCCACTGTAAAATTATATCGTCCGCACATATGAGACCTCTCTTCCTATTTCAATCGCAAACCTTGAGTAATTTTCTATTCCTGTTTAAGCTTATTTTAACATATTTTAGGCCTGCGCCATAGATAAAATTTTCTTATTATTTATGTTCTCCCTGTACCAATAGAGATTGATTAAGGCGTCAAAAATCGAAGCAGAATAAAACCATGATTATTTTTGTATGGTTCGGGTGTCATAAGTCATCCAAAATCAAGAATGGTGAATACATGTTCATATGGATACAGATGGCGCAGACCGGCCGATTGCGGACGTCTTATTCCGCATGAGGGTAAGGCAAGTCCAGATGTATGCATATGCACATATATTCACCTCATATTATTTATCCGACTATTCACACCCATTTCAAGTTTTTTCCTATTCTAATAAAGATTATTAATCTTATTCCAAAAAAGAGCGAAAAGGCATTTGACATTTTATTATTTTCGATTATGATAGAGTATGGTGCTTATGAACAGCCCGTCTATATTTATTATTTCTTACAAGATGATTTGAAGAGTAATTCATTTCGCATGTATTAATGAAACATCTATATTATCCGATAATAATTTTAAAATGTATTCAAAGGAGGATACCATATGAAAACCGGTTTTGATCCACAGAAGTATATCGATGAACAATCAAAGTATATTCTGGAGCGTGTTAACAACTATGATAAGCTGTATCTGGAATTCGGCGGAAAACTAATAGGAGACAAGCATGCAAAACGTGTACTTCCCGGCTTTGATGAAGATGCTAAAATTAAACTACTGCAAAAGCTAAAGGATCAAGCTGAAATTATCATCTGTGTATATGCTGGTGATATTGAACGTAATAAAATCCGTGGTGACTTTGGTATTACCTATGACATGGAAGTCCTTCGTCTCCTTGACGATCTGCGCAGCTACGGCTTAGAGGTGAACAGCGTTGTAATCACCCGCTATAATAAGCAGCCTGCAACAACCGTATTTATTAATAAATTAGAGCGCCGTAATATTAAGGTATACACTCACTCGTCTATCCCCGGATATCCAGCTGATGTAGATACCATCGTGAGTGAAAATGGTTACGGAATTAATCCATATATAGCGACCACCAAACCGATTGTCGTTGTTACTGCACCTGGTCCAAATAGCGGCAAGCTGGCGACCTGTCTGAATCAGCTCTACCATGAGTATAAGTCAGGACATAGCGCAGGCTATTCCAAATTCGAGACCTTCCCTGTATGGAATGTCCCGCTGAAGCACCCCCTTAACATTGCTTATGAAGCTGCAACGGTAGATTTAAAGGACGTTAACATGATTGATAACTTCCATTTTGAGCGTTATCATCAGGTAACGATTAATTATAACCGTGATCTAGAGATGTTCCCGGTTATTAAGCGTATTATTGAGAAAATCACCCACAAGGAATCTGTGTATCAATCTCCCACTGATATGGGGGTTAACCGTGTCGGCTTCGGCATCATTGATGATTCTGTTATAACAGAAGCTTCCAAGCAAGAGATTATCCGTCGTTACTTTGCAACGGTATGTGATTTTAAGAAAGGTCTTCTAGACGAGGAATCGGTTACTCGTATGAAGGTAATCATGGAAGAGGTTGGATTAAAGCAGGACGATCGCGGCTGTGTACTTCCTGCCAGAGAATATGCTGCTAAGCTTAAGGAGAAAAATGCCGACAATGAAATGGTATCCGTAATTGCCTTCGAATTTGAGAACGGTAAGGTTATCACCGGTAAAGGTTCCGCTACTATGGATTGCTGCTCCGCTGCTCTGTTAAATGCGATTAAGTACCTTGCAGGGATCAGTGATGATATCTTCTTATTATCACCGTTGATTCTAAATACTATCCGTGACCTGAAGGAACGTGATCTACACAGTAAGATTACCTGTCTGAATGCAAATGAGATCCTGATCGCACTCAGTATCAGTGCCGTTACGAATCCGACTGCACAGCTCGCTTATGACAAATTATCCGAGCTCTCCGGCGTTCAGGCACACTGTACCGCTATACTGAATCGCAATGATGAGCAGATTCTTAGGAAGCTTGGCCTCGATGTTACCTGCGATGCGGTATATCCTTCCGAGAACCTGTATTATGTATAAATTTATCTACAAAAAGTCCATATAATTTCTTATATGAAGAATCAGGCGGTTGATTAAGATATAGAATAGATAAATGAGGAGCATTTGCTCCTCATTTATTGATAATATATACTAGATCAACTGCCTTTTATTTCTTCCTGTCATAGGGACTTTTCCCTTTCCCAAAGCACCAGCCATGATAAGCCAACCATAGGAAAAGACCTGCCGGAAGGCAAAATTTAATCAGCTTCTTCACAAAATCAACTCCCTATCTTTCCCTACTTAGTAAATATCTACTACAACTCATGCTATTACATTCTCTTGCTATATACAAAATATGACACCAGATAAGCAAACACGAAGATACTTACGATTGCTAATAGCAGCTCGACGAGTACCGGATAGAACAAGCCTCCGATCAGAGCCGTGGCATACATTGCAATGAGCATGATGACTGCTGCCATTTTAAACGCCTTATTACTGATCTCCTTGATCCTCTCATCCGCATTACTTATTCTGCTTGCCTTCAGCTTCTCTTCATTCCCCAATAACCGCTTATTCTTAATCCACAGGAGCACTGACGCACCCAGTATTCCCGCACCTGCTCCTGTATAAACACCTAACATCTGCTCCTTCACATCCAGCTTCCAATAAAACTCAGCTAGCAAAGCTGTTACAAAAGTAATCGCTCCGACTAATCCAAGACATAGAAAGCGATACATCCTAATCTTTACTACCTGTTTATACTCCTCATTCGTATTCGCTGTTGTTCCACATAATAAACCTCTCATAAATTCTCATCCTCCTGATTAAATATAAATATCTCCTCGATGGAAACCTCAAAAAACTGCGCTATCTTATGCGCTAAGATTAAAGAGGCATTGTATCTGCCACATTCCAAGGAAATGATGGTCTGACGCGTTACATTCACGGCATCTGCCAATTCATTCTGCGTGACCTTCTTCAATTTCCTCAGCTCTTGTATTTTGGTCTGCATTTCACGCCTCCTTTATATTGTCTAGTGCACTTTACATTTTTAGTATAGTTCGCTTTACACCAAATGTCAAGCGTATTTTACAAAAAAAAGCCCTTGTTTTCTCAAATGAGATTACAAGGACTCTTAAGTTCATAAGATATATACCGATAACTCGTATTCGTTACTACAGCTATTACTCGAAGCTGATGGTATTCCATGCTTCGCTATTCACCACCACGTCATAATCTGCAGTCCATTTCGAATAAAGCTCTGCAAACAGCTCACTTCTGCGCTGGTTAATAATCTCTTCTTTTCTCTGGGTGGTAGCATCCTCATTATTATCCGAGACACCATATAAGATATGCCAGCCATAATCCGTGGAGATGATTTCGCTTACCTGACCGGTCTTCAAGGTAAAGGCTGCCTGCTCGAAGGAGTCACTGTATTCCTCCGGACCTTCTCCTCGTCCAAAGGTATATTCTATGGTCTCCGCTTCTGAATTGGCTTCTGCAAGCGCGAAGAAGTCCTCCGTAGTTTTTGCCTGTTCCAGAAGATTTCTTACCTTCTCATAAGCTTCCGATTTCTCCTCAGTACTCAGCTCTATCGGCTTGCCTTCCGCATCATAATCAACGCTGCTGATTAGTATTTGCTGGATTGTAACCTGCTTTGATTCTAGGTCCGTCACCTCAGTATCCACGTTAATAGTTAAATT
>JAQZBA010000348.1 GCA_029239365.1 Herbinix sp.
CAATATTTTACCATTGCAAAGAATATATTCCTATCCAATTTATTGCAGGGTTCCTTTGATTCAACGAACATAAAGGATTATATCGAAGGATTTGATTTGAATTTTACAGATCAGATGGATTATATGGTGGTTTTACTGAATTATCTGGGTGAGCACGAGATGAAGGCGTTCCATCAGGATTTACTTGAGCATCAACAATGGGGTAAACTGGTCGATGCTCCTGCTGTATTGGATGAATCCAGTAAGACATATATCTTTATTCTATCCTCTGTCAGTGGAGACGAAGATCTCATTAATCAGTCCAATCAGATTAAGAGGAGTATCGATGAACAGATGCCGGATTCTGACCTGGAGGTATTTTATGGTCAACCTCACAAGGGGCTGACCGGTATACATAAATCATATAAGGAAGTCAGGAAGAAGGTCCTCCCGGAGGATGCCTTTGAACGAGAAGCATATTATTATCCACTTGACCAGGAAATCAAAATCATCAATTATATGAAGACGAATAATTTTGATGCTGCGGATAAGGTATTCTTAGGTATTGTGAGGGAGAATCTGAAGCGTAACCCGACACAGGAAGAGACGATAAAAGTAACGACGCTGATCTTCGAAATGCTATATCGCTATGCGTGTGATTTGGATATCAATCTTAAGAAAGCTAAGGCTCAATTTGAAAAACTTCAGGAGTCTGAGAATCAAGAAGTTCTCTGGGATTATATCCATAGCATTATGGATCATATCGCACAATCCTATAACCAGAATCAGAATATGAATGTATTGGGGCGTGATATTGTAGGTTATGTGAAGGAGCATTATCATAATGCGGAGCTATCACAGCAAGACATTGCGGACTTATTTCACATATCACGTCCTACGGTTTCCAAGATCTTCAAAGAAACAGCTAGAGTGAACTTTATAGATTATCTTCATAACCTTCGAATTGAACAAGCGAAGAAACTGTTCGATGCCGGAGAGACGGACATTCTTGGAGTCGCACAGAAGACAGGGTACGATAATGAGATAACCTTCAAGCGTGCCTTCCGGAAAAATGAAGCGATTACACCCAGAGAATATGTCCGAATGATTAAGTCAAAAAGGAAGTAAATAGCGCAAGTCTCGCTTAAACCGGTAGCTCCTTGACCTTCCGATACTTATCTTGTAATATGATAAGATATTGATTCACATGATGATTAGGAGCTACTGAAGAATGGAAATAAGGATTTTAGATGACGAGGAATGGCGCAGTATATATCATGGGCATTTACAGAAGGACTTTCACCAAAGTGAGATAAAGCCCTACTCTTTGATGGAAAAATTGGTGGAGGAGCAGAGATATCTATGCTATGGTTTATATGATCAAGGAGACCTACAAGGTTACGCTTTTTTTGTGAAGGTGAGGCGAATATTGCTATTAGACTATTTTGCAATATTAAGTGCTTATCGCTCCGGGGGATTGGGTGGACGATTTATCCGGGATATACAGGAAAGTATGAGAAAAGATGACCTAATTCTTTTTGCTGAGGTGGAGAATCCGGCATATGCTGCCGACGGGCCGAGCCGGCAACTAATGAACAGGCGAATTCAGTTCTATCAAAGAAATGGTTTTACACTAAGTAAAATATGGAGTCGCGTCTTTACCGATGAATATATTATCATTTATTATAACGAGGCTGACCAGTCAGATGAGGATAGCTTGATGCTTGAACTGAAGGGGTTATATCAGATGATATTCGGAGAAGAAGCCTGTCGTAGTAAGATTCATGTCAGGCTGGCGCAGGAATAAGATGTATATGGAACTGAATATAACGAACAGAAGCCCCTCAAGTCTATGCCTTGAGGGGCTTCTGTTCGGCGAGAATTAACAGGCGGATTAATTGCTCATAACCAAATTAATATTTTACTTGACAATACCGTATTACAACTGTAATATGTAACATGTAGTACTACATATGTAATACAATGATGAGGACAGTGTGAAGATAAGAGCATCTTCACGCAAGAAGAACCACGAAGTTTGCCCATTGGAGGTTGGTATGAATAATATAACAGATGCGGAATGGAAGATAATGAAGGTTTTATGGCGAAGATCACCGAGGCTGGGGAGTGAGATTGTTGATGAACTGGAGACAGAGACCGGCTGGAATCCGAAGACCATTCATACCCTAATTCGGAGACTGGTTACCAAGGGAGTGCTTGAAGCTAAGAGGGAAAATCAATATTACCTGTATTCTGCAGCAGTTACCGAGGCGCAGTGTGTCAGGGAAGAGACGAATACTTTTCTTGATAAATGCTTTAATGGTTCCTTTAACATGCTACTATCAAATTTTATAGAGGATGACAAGCTTACCGATCAGGAGATTGAAGAGCTGGAAAACCTCTTGAAAGCTAAGAAGAATAGGTAATTGCCGATGAATCAGTTAATAAGAATATTTCAGGAAATCCTATACCTCGGAGCAATTGCCAGTATTCCGGTGGTATTAATACTTACGATGAAGAAGCTGTTTCATAAGGTAGTGAGTCCGAAATGGCATTATTATATATGGGCTCTCTTAATCATTAGGCTATTGGTGCCTTACATACCGGAAAGCTCCTTCAGCATATTCAATCTTGTCTATGCCGTGACAGAGCAGAGTAATCTACTGGAGAATCAGATGGAAGCGACTATTCTGTATGGTCCGAATAGTTCAATAAGTGATAATGCTGAGAATCTGCAAGCAGTCACTGATAATACAATTGCTGATGAGAAGGAAGAATTACAGCAGAATGAGAGTCCTTCCTCGCAGTCGCAACCGGCTAAGAAAAAGCTAACGTACCAGGCGATTCTTGCCCTTTTATGGCTGGCAGGAGTGATTGTACTCAGTGGTTATACCCTTTATGTTAATATCGCATTTGCTATCAAACTACGAAAGTATTATCGAAGGGTAATCGATCCGCGAATAGAAGCTATCTTCCTTGAGTGCAAAAAGCTACTTAAGGTGAAAGGGCGAATTTCATTATTTACCTCACGGGTTGCAAGAACGCCATCCTTATACACCTCATTTGGCACGAGAATTCTCTTGTCCGAAGAACATATGACGAACCTATCGGATCAGGAGATCAGATACATCTTCTTTCATGAACTGACACATTACAAAAGAAAGGACATCGTAGTCAACTGGCTTCTGATGTTTCTTCAAATCATTTATTTCTTTCAGCCTCTCTTGTGGTATGCCTTCTTCAAGATACATGAGGATTGTGAGATATCCTGTGATGCTGAAGTTCTAAAATACTTTGGTGAAGACCGTCATCAGGAATACGGAAGCACCATTTTAAAACTACTAAGACTACATGCAGACTCTAGATTTATTCCTGTGACTGCAGGAATAGGTAAACATAAGTCAAGCTACCGAAGGAGAATTATTATGATAAAACAATTTAAAAAATATCGATGGACGAATACTTTAGTAACTCTTATCCTTATATTGGCGGTTGGGCTGGTCGGAATGACCGGATGCAGTATAAAAGAAACCGAGAAGGAATCCCCTAACACAGATATTATTACGGTAACACCGACACCGATAATTACAGAGACACCGGATGATCAAGACGCACAACCAAATGATGAAGTCTCAGATGGCACTGAAACAGTTGAGGACGAAGATAATATCGAACCAAGTCCGGCGCAGGACGACGCCAATCCTACTGCTGACCCATCACTGGCAACAGACGAGGAACCGGTGACGGCACCGGAGCCCGCTGAGGATGATCAAGCGGCTTATTATGGGGATTGGACGATCAATCAGTTGGTAGCCTTTGGTCAGAGCGGGACCTATAGCCGAGAGGATGTGGCAGGTTTGATTGGAAGAGACATGAGCTTTACTGCAGACAGTGCTACCAGCTTCGGTGATCAGGCTTCTTATATCGATATCATTGCGAATAACCCTACTTATACCGCTACTGAATATACAAGTGAGGATTTTATCGCCTATTATCGTATGAGCTTTGATCTGCTGGGTCTAACCGGAGATACAGTTACAGAAATTGTAGCTGTGGATGCAGAGGGTAATGGCTGCACCTTCTTAATCAAGGATGAGAATACCTTGATACTAGTAGGTGGAGGAACCTATTTTG
>JAQZBA010000349.1 GCA_029239365.1 Herbinix sp.
AATGAAGGAGAATATCAAGCATATTTTGCTCCCGGTAGAGTGAATCTGATCGGTGAACATACGGATTATAATGGAGGCCATGTATTTCCATGCGCTTTGACCATAGGTACCTATGCAGTTGCAAGGAAGAGAAATGACGATAAGCTACGCTTTTACTCCTTGAACTTTAAAGGTCTTGGAGTCATAGAGTCCTCCGTTAATCACCTGGAATATAAGAAAGAGGATGATTGGACTAATTACCCGAAGGGTGTAATCTGGGCAATGCTGAAGAAGGGCTACTCCATTACCGCTGGTATGGATGTATTATACTTCGGTAATATTCCGAATGCTTCCGGCTTATCCTCCTCCGCATCCTTGGAGGTACTAACCGGATTTATCCTGAAGAATATCTTTGGACTCAAGGTTACAAATACAGAGCTTGCTTTAATTGGTCAATATTCTGAGAATAACTTTAACGGGGTTAACTGTGGAATTATGGATCAGTTTGCAGTAGCCATGGGTAAGAATAATCATGCAATCTTCTTAGATACGGCAGATCTGTCGTATGAATATGCTCCCCTGGAGCTTGGAGATGCCAAGATTGTCATCATGAATACCAATAAGAAACGTGGGCTTGGGGATTCCAAATACAATGAGAGAAGAAGCGAATGTGAGTCCGCGTTACGTGATTTACAGAAGGTACTTCCGGTGACTGCTTTAGGTGAACTTACTGAGGAGCAATTCGAGGAATATCAGATGGCGATTATCAATCCAATCCAAAGAAAGCGCGCTAAACATGCTGTTTATGAAAACCAGAGAACAATCAAAGCGGTAGAGGCATTGAAGAAGAATGATCTGACTCTCTTTGGAACGCTGATGATTGCCTCCCATACTTCCCTACAATACGATTATGAAGTGACAGGCATTGAACTGGATACCATCGTCTCCTCTGCTCTTAAGCAAGAGGGTGTCATCGGTGCGAGAATGACCGGAGCAGGCTTTGGTGGCTGTGCTGTAAGTATCGTGAAGGAGTCGGCAGTGGATGCTTTTATAGAGAATGTAGGCAAGGAATATCAGGATAAAATCGGTTATCTGGCTGCCTTCTATGTAGTTGAAGTAGGTGACGGTCCGTCAATCTTATAAGGAGGTTTTCATATGACTATATTAGTACTTGGTGGCGCAGGCTATATCGGCTCACATACAGCTTATGAATTAATTGAACGAGGAGAGGATGTTGTTATTGTTGATAATCTGGAGACAGGTTACCTCGAGGCAGTACATCCGAAGGCACGCTTCTATCAAGGAGACATCCGAAACCGTGCATTTGTTGACAGTGTTTTTGAGAAGGAGAAGATTGACGCGGTCATCCACTTTGCAGCGAATTCACTGGTGGGCGAGAGCATGGTTAATCCTTTAAAATATTATGATAATAACTTATGCGGTACGAAGGTTCTGCTGGAATCTATGGTAGCACATAAGCTTGATAAAATTGTATTTTCTTCCACGGCGGCAACCTATGGTGAGCCGGAGAAGGTTCCGATTCTGGAGACAGATCGCACGATGCCGACCAATACCTATGGGGAGACAAAGCTCTCGATGGAGAAGATGTTCCATTGGACCTCGGTTGCCCATGGACTCAGATTCGTATCGCTACGTTATTTTAATGCTTGTGGTGCGCATAAGAGTGGAGCTATCGGAGAAGCCCATAATCCGGAGTCCCATCTGATCCCCTTAATACTTCAGGTCCCTATTGGACAGAGAGAAGCCATCAGCATCTTCGGTGAGGATTACGACACCAAGGATGGCACCTGTGTGCGTGATTATATTCATGTAACAGATCTGGCACAGGCTCACATTTTGGCTGTGGAATATCTGATGAAGGGTAATGAGAGTAGCATCTTTAACTTGGGTAATGGCATTGGATTCACAGTAAAAGAGGTTATTGCTGCAGCAAGAAAGGTAACCGGTCATTCGATTAAAGCAGAGATTGTACCCAAGCGTGCCGGCGATCCTGCAAAGCTGATTGCCTCCAGTGAGAAGGCGAAGACAATTCTTGGCTGGAAGCCGGAGCATGCAGATCTCGAGGAGATCATAGAATCTGCCTGGAATTGGCACAAGAACCATCCGAAGGGTTATAAATAACCTGAACTGATGATTCATTTTAATACGTTTAACGAGGAAAGGCTAAGGAATCTGCATGATTTACGATTTGATCACAAAACTAGTTCTGTATGCTGAAAATGCCGGACTAATCGAAACAGAAGATAAAATTTATGCGGTCAACCGACTTCTAGAGTTGTTTGAGCTGGAGGATTATCAGCAGTCAGAGGTTGATACAGAACAGATAGAGTTAGAGAAGATATTGAGCTCCATGCTGGATTATGCTTATGAGAATGGGATTCTAAAGGATGAGGGTATTGTATACCGTGATTTATTTGATACCAAAATCATGGGTGCTTTAACTCCGCCTCCGAGTGTGGTGACAAGACATTTCTGTGAATTATATCAAAAGGATCCTAGGCTGGCAACGGATTATTACTATAAATTCAGTCAGGATACCGACTATATCCGCAGATATCGAATTGAGAAGGATATCAAATGGATTACGAAGACTCAGTATGGTGACATTGATATCACGATTAACCTATCCAAGCCGGAGAAGGATCCGAAGGCGATTGCGGCAGCGAAGCATGCGAAGCAGAGCGGTTACCCGAAGTGCCTGCTATGTGCTGAGAATGTTGGATATGCCGGAAGAGTGGACCATCCTGCAAGACAAAACCATAGGGTAATACCTATTACGATCAATCATCAGAACTGGGGTTTTCAATACTCACCTTATGTATATTATAATGAGCATTGTATTGTATTCAACATGGAACATATTCCCATGCAGATCGATAGAACGGCCTTTCGCAAGCTTCTTGACTTTGTGAAGCAGTTTCCCCACTATTTTGTAGGCTCCAATGCGGATCTTCCGATTGTAGGAGGCTCCATCCTCAGTCATGACCATTTCCAGGGAGGTAATTATGAATTTGCTATGGCGAAGGCTCCGGTGGAAAGATCCTTTACCATAACAGGCTTCGAGGATGTGGAGGTCGGTGTAGTAAACTGGCCGATGTCCGTACTTCGACTCCGTTGTAAGGATGATAACCGACTGGTAGAGCTGTCAGATCGCATCCTTAAGAAATGGCGCGGATATACCGATGAGGCAGCGAGTATTTATGCCTTTACGAAGGATGAGCCACATAATACGATTACTCCGATTGCTCGAAAAAGAGGAGAGTTCTATGAGATGGATCTTGCACTTCGTAATAATCTGACGACGGAAGAACATCCTCTTGGCTTATATCATCCTCACTCTGAGCTGCATCACATCAAGAAGGAGAATATCGGTCTGATCGAGGTAATGGGTCTGGCGATCCTTCCCGCTCGTCTCAAGGAGGAGATAGGAGTCCTTAGCGAATATCTTCTAGAAGGCAAGGATATCCGGTCACACGAGCTTCTTAGTAAGCATGCAGATTGGGTAGATGAATTCCTGCCGCATTATCAAGAGCTGACGAAGGAGAATATCGGTGATATTCTCAAAGAGGAGATTGGTAAGGTATTCTGCCAAGTATTAGAGCATGCAGGAGTATATAAGAGAACGCCGGAGGGTCAGGCTGCCTTCGACCGCTTTGTGGACGAAATATCAGTACAAGATGAATGAAAGACTGCAAGACTGACATTCATTACTATTAGTTTAGGAATTACCTTCTGAAACATAAGGCTATCGATTAAGGTTAAATATTTTGCCATAATAATAACAATAAAGGGATGCTACAAGTTACTGAACCGGTCTCGTCCTGTGGACGAGTAAGTTCAATTACCTGTAACATCCCTATATAATTCATGACAAGAGTGTTAGCTAACCAATTCATCTTGTATATCTTATTAATTCAAGCTGTCTTACGGATGTCATATATTATATTTTGGTGATTGCAACTCGCCAAACCTCAGGACCTTCCTCAAGATATTCCCATGCAAAAGTATTCGGTCTTTCCATAATAAATTGATAATGAAGCGGTCTGGGATCATGATCATTAATCAGCTCCATGATTTCTCCCGGCTGCAAAGCCTCGA
>JAQZBA010000350.1 GCA_029239365.1 Herbinix sp.
AACCAGAAGGTATTCAGCCCCTCATGCTTTCGCAGGAACATCGCCTTTGCATTGGGAAATCCGGCTTCATCCATAGAACAAACCACTACATCGCGGGTACTATCCACCTGCTGTAGAATGTTATCATACATTTCCTTTGTTATATTCATATTCTTATCCTCCCTATTATACATGCATTATTAATATTCACAATTTCCAACAGAATCGTCATTAGTCGCTATTAATCATGGATCCAGTTACTTCTCAAGATTAACCTTGATACGCCTTAGCTTAGCTTCAAAGTCATCAATCTCTTCCTCAGTAAAGCCTTGATAGAATAAATCGTTCATCTGCTCTGATACAGCATCATATTTCTCTCTGAATGATTTCGCTTCCTCGGTAATCTTAATGAATATCTGCCTCCGGTTTTTTTTATCCGGTACTCGCTCAACAAGACCACTCGCCTCCATCCGGTCCAACATACTGGTTAAGGTTGTCTTCGCTAGCGAGGTAAGCCTCCCCACCTCAGTTATGGACAATTCATCCCGCTCCCAAAGCACATATAGAATTCTTCCCTGTGCCCCATTAAAGGCATCTACATCGCTTTCCTTCAGCATTTTCTCAAATGCCCTTCCACTAAGTTGATGAATCTGTGAGAGCAAAAAACCTCCACTTGTCTTCATTTGCCATCTCCCTTCTGATCTCATTATTTAATATCTTCACCTGAATCAGTATCAATATTTGATTGCTGATCCGTACTCTTACACGTATTGTGTTTTGTTATGTCTATATAGTATAGTACCATATAGTACTAATGTCAATAAGGGGTTTATTTACTTTATTTAAAATTCATTTGCAAAATAGAAAGGTCTGAGATACAATGTATTCGGTTATGAGATGCGAGGTTGGTGATTGTAGCCAATAAAGCTATCGCTACATATATTAAAAGTATCTTAAAAGCAGATACTTTTAATCGAGTAATAAAAGTATCTTAAAACTGATACTTCTAATCAAGTAATAAAAGTATCTGCTTTTAGTCCAGCAAACAAGATGAATTGAATAGATCACGAAAGGTTAGGTAAGGATTTAATAATGGTTTATAAAACTTCAGGCGTATGCAGCCGAGAAATCAACTTTGAGATAGACGAGAAGACCAATACCGTTACTGCACTAAATTTTTATGGAGGCTGCAATGGTAATGCCAACGGTATCTCCAAATTGGTAGTTGGAATGAAGGTCGATGATGTGATTCGTAAATTAGAAGGAGTGACCTGCGGTTTTCGCGCCACCTCCTGCCCGGATCAGTTAGCGAAAGCATTAAAGGAATGGAGGTCCTAAGAATGAAACGTATCGTATTAACCGGTGGAGGAACAGCAGGACATGTCACCCCCTGTATTGCTTTACTTCCACAATTAAAGCAGGAGGGTTATGACATTCAGTACATTGGTTCCTATCAGGGAATGGAGCGTAAGCTTATTGAAGAATATAACATACCTTATCACGGCATCTCCTCCGGTAAATTAAGAAGATACTTTGACCCCAAGAACTTTTCCGACCCCTTCAAGGTAATAAAGGGATATATGGAAGCACGTAAATTACTTAAGGAATTAAAGCCGGATATCGTATTTTCCAAGGGCGGTTTTGTAACCGTTCCCGTTGTTATGGCAGCGAAGAGCCATAAGATTCCGGTTATTATTCATGAATCCGATATGACACCAGGTTTAGCCAATAAACTGGCTCTTCCTTCCGCTACAAAGATCTGTGTTAACTTTCCGGAGACCCTAAAATATCTTCCGGAAGGCAAGGCTGTTCTTACCGGTACTCCCATCCGCAAGGAGCTCTTCTGTGGCAACAACCTCAGAGGTCTTGATTTCTGCGGTTTTACAGTCAATAAACCGGTCTTATTAATCATTGGTGGTAGCACAGGTTCCAGAGTGATTAATGAGATGATACGCGGCATGCTTCCTACTCTACTTCGCGATTATCAGGTAATTCACCTCTGTGGTAAGGGCAATCTGGATGGACGCCTGAGTGATACTGCGGGATACGTGCAATTTGAATATATTCGTGCTGAATTAAGCGACTTATTTGCTGCTGCTGATCTGGTAATCTCAAGAGCAGGAGCCAACGCAATCTGTGAACTGTTAGCACTGCGCAAACCGAATATCTTAATACCACTCACTGCTCAGGCAAGCCGTGGTGATCAGATTCTAAATGCAGAATCCTTTGAACGTCAGGGTTATTCCTATCTGTTGAAGGAGGAAGAGTTAAGCGTTACCAAACTTCTGGAGGCCATTAAGCAAGTAATGGAGAAAAAGCAGGACTATGTCGAAGCCATGAACACCAGCGTACTGAATAACTCCATTGGCACTATTGTGAAGCTAATCAACGAGACTGTAAAGTAATCTCTTAACAGCAGATTATCAATCTATCGATTTATCTTAATTAATAACATAGAAGCAGGATAATCAGTAAATTAATTCGATTGTCATGAGTTAAAAAATATAGCCCTCCCAGATACTATCCTTTCATAGGATATCTATCTGGAAGGGCTAATTTTATAAGGCTTATTCCTGTAGCTGTGTAGCAAGGGCTGCTGCTAAGAGAGCTGCCTCACCCTCCTCATAGTTACCCTGCGTCCAAGTCGTCTGAACCTGATCGCCTTGATATCTGGGAATCAGATGCATGTGGAAATGGAATATTGTCTGCCCTGCTGCCTCTCCATTATTCTGTAACAGATTTATACCTTCACAGTGGAGCTCTGCTTGCATTGCCTTCGCTACCTTACGTGCTACGAGTAATGCTTTGGAAGCCACATCATCCTCCAGCTCAAACAGATTAGCGCAGTGTCTCTTAACCAATAAGATGGTATGTCCTTTTGCAGCAGGAAAAATATCCATAATTACCTTGAAATCCTGATCCTCATAAACGGTTGCTGAAGGTATCTCTCCAGCGATAATCTTACAAAAAATACAATTGTTTTGCATAAAGTACCTCCTTGGTCGATGGTTATTTCACTCTTCTTGTTGTAATATTTTCCATAATTTGATATTATTATTAATAGTACTACCATTTACATGGTTATATTAAATTAATGCTAAAGGGGGATATAGAATGTTATCCGAATTCAATAACGACACACTCGCCGACATGATAAAAGCTAATCCCGAACTTGAGAACATCATTCAAACCATCGCCGTTGCTAATAAGAAAACAACCTCCATGTTCGTACACGAGCTTCGTAATCCTTTGGCCTTACTTAAGGGCACAATTCAATATATCGAGATGAAGCACTCTGAGGTAAAGGAGTATAAATATTGGGATCAGATTGAGGATCTGATTAATGATATGGAACGCATTATGCAAGATGCTTCTGCGCTAAATATTATGAACCTGCCAAATAAGGAAGATATCAATCTTATAACCCTGATGGAGAATATCATCAGTAACTTTATGCCACAGGCAATCACCCAGAATATTGAGCTTAAGATGATAGTCGCTCCTGATAGTAATGCACACTTCACAAATTATCACTGCGATGCTGGTAAGCTGAAGCAGGTATTCACCAATATGATTAAAAATGCCTTTGAAGCTACGAAGTCAGGCGACTTCATCCATATTGAACTGTCTCATCTACCCCGGACTGCAGATTCACCGTCTAAGTTATCTATCACCTTAAGCAATAGTGGTCAACCCATCCCGGAGGAAGCACTTGAACGTATCTTCCAACCCTTTGTTACCTTTAAGAAGGGGGGAACCGGTGTCGGACTTGCCTTGGCACGGAAGGTAATCGATCTGCATTATGGCAGTATCCTTGTTACCTCCAACGAAGAATTGACAACCTTCACCATACTACTACCGGTATAATTTAATAGACAGAAGTATACCAATAATTTAATCTCATCCGGTTCGTTATATTCGATAATTTGATCTAGCTTTGAAAATGGGGATGTTGCAAAACAAGTAATCTCAAATATTATGATTGTATCATTGTTTCACTTGATATAAACCACGATACTTGAACATTAATGTTTTGCAATATCCCCTTATTTTGGTTTGCACATTTCTCTAGTTAATGAAGTCAATGAATCGCTCTAACCTAGAAGTGTTTAC
>JAQZBA010000019.1 GCA_029239365.1 Herbinix sp.
TGAGAGCAGCAGTGAAGCTGCCTACCGTGAGTTAGAGGAAGAGACAGGGATCGGGCATAGTGATATCCTGCTCCACCACATGATGGATTTTACTTATTATAACCAGGATTGTTATGTCGAAGTATATGCCGGATACTTGAACAAAGAGATTACCTTGCGTGAAGAAGCACATCCTCTGGAATGGCTGGATGTCCGAGAAGATTTCTTTGACCTAGGTAGGTTCGCAGGGGAAGGCAATATCGGGCATATGGTAGAGCAGGTGAAGTATTTTGGTCTGGGGGAACCCAAGGAGGGCATATGAATATCTTAATCGCAGAGGATGAAATGGATATCAGAAATCTCTTGAAGCTTCAGCTAGAGCAGGAGGGGTATTCTGTATTTGATGCTAAGGATGGTATAGAGGCTTTGGAGATACTGCAACAGAAAGCCATTGATCTTGCTATCCTAGATGTAATGATGCCAAGGCTGGATGGATTTAATCTGCTAAGAAGAATTCGTCAGACCAGTAATATTCCTGTCATGTTTCTTACTGCAAGAGGTGACGATATGGATAAGGTGTTGGGACTTGGACTTGGTGCGGATGACTATCTTGTTAAGCCCTTCAGTATGGCGGAACTCCTGGCGAGAGTTGGTGCACAGCTTAGGAGAAACAGTGAATATTCCTCCGTTAAGCAACAAGAGACCTCCAAGATAGAGTATGGCAGCGTGTGCCTGGATAAAGCGGCTTGTTGCGCATATGTTAAGAACAGGCTTGTTGAGCTTAATGCGAAAGAGTATTTGCTATTGAAATACTTAATGGAGAACCCGGAACGAGTCTTTACCAAGAAGCAATTATATAGCGCAGTATGGGACGAAGATCTTTATTATGATGATAACACGATTATGGTACATATTAGTCATATCAGAACTAAGATTGAGGAGGATACCAAGAATCCCAAATATATCATAACAGTTCGAGGCATTGGATATAAGTTTCATGTGCAGAGAGAGGTACGCATATGAATACGAAGATAGAAAGCCGATTTTTAGCGAACTATATCTTGATGTTTATCATCTCAACAACGATAGCCATATTTGCGTTCATGTTATTAAGCTTTGCCGGAGATGTGACCTCTAAGAATCTGGTTAAGAATCATCATACAGCAAGAAGCTTAATGCAGGATGACTATAGGCTCATTGATGCGTCAAATGTGCTGGAGAATGGTGGCGGCGTCCAGGTGATTAATGCAGAATATGAGGTTGTCTATTCGGCTGGTCTTAATACGATTGCGAAGAATAGATTCACCACAGCGGAATTTACTGATTTTTTGATCAAGAGTAAAAGTATCGGGATAGAATACAGCTACAGTATTGAATATAACTCGAAAGAACAGTTTTGGCTGATCGTAACTTTCCCAACGTCAATCCGTATCGACTTTGATGTAGCATATAATAAGGAGTATCAATCCGTTGACAAGCAGGGAGTAGTTAATGTTATCGTATCGGTTGTTCTATTTTATTTAATACTACTTGCGATATCGACTATAATCTATTCCAAGCTCACCTCGATCAGCATTATCAACCCATTAAAGAAACTATACCGTAGTGCTCAAAAGCTCAAAGAGGGTGATTACACCTCGAGGGTTAATCTGAATCTGAAAAATGAGTTTGGGGAATTGGAGAATATATTTAATGAGATGGCTACACAGATTGAGACGGAAATAGCCCTCAAAAACCAATCCGAAGACAATCGAAAAAAACTGATACTCGATATTTCGCACGATCTGAAGAATCCACTTGCAAGTATTATGGGGTATGCGGAGTATTGTCATACTAGACCGGATCTCCCTCAGGAAGAACAGAACAAGTACATGGAAGTGATTTATGAGAATAGTGTGAGAGCGAATAAGCTTATTGTTGATCTTTTTGAACTTTCTAAGTTAGAAAGCTCTGAATACAAGGTTAACAAAATGAAAGTCGATATCTGTGAATACTTAAGGGAAACAATCGGATCCTATCTCAATATCCTTGATAGCAATGGTTTCTTCTATGAATTCAATATTCCGGAGCAAGAGATATTTGCCCGGATTGATCGTGGACAGATGGACCGTGTATTCCAAAATCTACTATCGAATACGGTAAAATATAACCCAAAGGGGACGACCATACGGATAAGCTTATCGGAGCGGGAGGAGCATATTGAGATAGTCTTACAGGATGATGGGATTGGAATTGCATCAGAAGCAGCAGAGAAAATATTTCAGCCCTTTGAACGAGTTGATAGCACCAGAAATTCGCAGACAGGTGGAACAGGACTTGGACTTGCGATTGTAGATAAAATTATCAAAGCACATCATGGCAGCATTCGTTTGATAACGGAAGAAAACGCAGGATGTGAGTTCATCATTACACTACCAAAGATTTAAGATAGATTTAAGATTACAAACAGCCCCATTTAAGGATTACCTACTAGAATGAGAGTAGAGTAACTTGATGGGGCTGTTTTTGTTGTCTGTATACAATTTAATTATGATTAGGGTGCCATAAGTCAGCCAAAAAGCAAAACAGTAATTATACATGGTTCGGATGTCATAAGTCATGGAGGTATGGATGGAAACTCTGGAGAGTCATTTCCATAATTGGTTAGGGGTAATATTTTTTATCGTAATTTATAGTATTGTACTTTTATTCCTTCCTTTTTATAAGAGAATGGATAAAAAGCCGAAAGGGGCGTATCTAGCTTTTGTAATAGCTTTTGCCTTTGAGATGCACGGTATTCCTTTTAGCATGTCGATTATCTCCTGGATCATTGGAAGAAATCTTCCGGAGGGAATTCTCTGGGGACATACATTATATCATTCGATTGGTCATTGGGGGATGTATATCAATGTAATGTGTGCCGTAATTGCATTGTTCTTGATTACAAATGGCTGGTACAACATTTATCACAGCTACTGGTCGAAGGATACCGGTGCGGGCAAACTCGTAACAACGGGGGTATATCGATACATTCGCCATCCTCAGTATACCGGTCTTTTGTTATTATCCTTTGGGATGATAGCAGAATGGGCTACTCTTCCGATACTGATCCTGTTTCCAATTATGATCGTGTTGTATGTACGGCTTGCTAGGAGAGAGGAGAAGGATTTGCAGGATGAGTTTGGCTCGGAATACGAAGAGTATAGGAAAACCACCAAGATGTTTATTCCGTTTATAGTGTGAAACGGTAACTTAATAATTTAAATAAGAAAGAGAGAAAGTAAAATGAATAAGAAAAGTAAATACACAAAAATATTGGTAATCACTGGTGTTATATTAGTTCTTGCTATTGTGCAGACTCTGCCGGTGTTCTTTATGAAGCCTTGGGGGAGTAAAATCTTAAGTAATGCTGCCATTATTCTTAATTATCAGCCTGGCGATGAGGATGGTGCTCATGAAGTATTCGAACTACTGAAGGATAAGTCGGACTTCATATATGACAAGATGGATTATGTAAGAGAAGAACCAGTCAAAGTATATCTTTATAAGACACAATTTCAATTGGCGATAAGAGAAGCGGGTTTGATCACGATTGCCTTTGCACCACCATGGCATATCGGTGACAGTCATAACGGGAATATTATGATGCTTTCTCCCAATACCCCAATCGAAGCTCATACCCACGACTCAATACTGACGGCTACGCTTCACGAGCTTGTACATTCAATCGTTTACCGTATTAACGATGATTTATCTTATTTTTGGGACAATGGACTCGCTACCTATCTTGCAGAGCAATTCCCTGAACCCGAGTATTATGATATTGATAAGATACCATCGATCCAGGATATGCATACGGAGAATGGCCTGAAGTTCGGTGAGATGGGTGGATACGCGTATTCCTATTTCTATATACAATATCTCGATCAAACCTATGGGTGGGATAAGATAGTAGCTTATGCAAAAGGTGAGGGAGACTATGAGCAAATATTCAATCAATCAGAGGAAGAGATTTACGACGAATGGGTGCAATATTTGGCAGAAATGAAAAACTAATGATGTGATATGGAAAGCAGGGTGGATGTGCAGTAAAATGTACATTCGCCCTGTCTTTGTCTAGGAGTAGGGAGTAGGGAGTAGAAAAAACTAATATAATTTCTAGATACGTCATTGTATGGAATTGCCATATGATATTATGAGGGAAAGGTTTGAACAATTTCCTGTTTGGGTGTAAAATGGGAGGGATTGGTGAAGGAAAGTGATAAGGGGTATTGAGCATAAAAGGTATAGAACATAAAAGGTATAGAACATAAAGAGGTCATAGTATAAAGAGTTTAGAAATTAAGAACATTGAACCTATAGGAGGATTGAGCAATGAAGCTATTTCACATATCTGATCTACATATCGGTAAACAGCTATACTATTATAATTTAAGAGATAATCAGGTAGAGATACTAAGTCAGATTGTGGAGAAGGCGAAGGATTATCGTCCGGACGTAATTATCATTGCCGGTGATATCTATGATAAGTCTGTGCCTTCAGCCGAGGCTTATACAATCTTTGGTAGCTTTCTTAATGATCTCTCCGAGATAACACCGACGATTCCCATCCTGATTATTGCAGGTAATCATGATTCGGCGGAGCGGTTACAATATGCCAGCACATTTCTGGAGAAGCATCATATCTATATATCAGTGCTTCCACCTCAGACAGAAGAAGAGCATCTGAAGAAGGTAGTCGTGAAGGATAAGCACGGCGAAGTGGACTTCTATCTACTACCCTTTACGAAGCCGGGCTATGTGCGGCATCTGTTCGAAGAAGGCGTTGTGACTAGCTATGATACAGCGATAGCTGCACTGCTCGGTCGAGAAGAGATTGATTATGACCGGAGAAATGTATTGATTTCCCACCAGTTCTACATATCAGGGGACAAGCAGCCCCAGACCTGTGAGTCAGAGCAGGTCTATATCTCTGTGGGTGGAATCGATAGTGTTGATACCTCCTCAGTTCGCCAATTTGATTATGTAGCCCTGGGACATATCCATGGACCCCAGCAGATCGGTGAGAAGCACATCCGATATTGCGGTACCCCCCTAAAATATTCCGTCAGTGAAGAGAAGCATATCAAATCCATCACTATGGTAACTCTGGAAGCAAAAGGTGAAGATATCATCCTTGAGCAGCTGCTACTGTCTGCAAGGCAGGAGGTTCGAAGAGAGCAGGGAACCTTAAGTGAAGTCATTAGTAGGGCTACGATTGAGAATCGGAATGACTTTGTTAGCATCCTCTTAACGGATGAAGATGATATCTATAAACCCAAGGATCAATTAGAGGAGCATTATAACTTTATACTTGAAGTTAAGGTTGAGAACAGTAGGACAAGGGCGCAATTTGAGAACACTGCCGGGGAGGCGACAGCCCTCGATCCCTTTGAAGCATTTCGGGAGTTCTATCAGGAGATGAATAATGTGCCTATGAATAGTGATGAGGAGAAGCTGATGTCTGAGATTATAGACAGAGTGAAGGAGGCAGAGAATCTATGAAACCAATCTATGTGAAGATGTCTGCTTTTGGATCCTATTCCGGAGAGGAGACAGTAGATTTTACTGATGTAAACCACGGTATCTTCTTGATCACCGGAGATACCGGTGCCGGTAAGACGACGATATTCGATGCTATAACCTATGCACTCTTTGATCAGACCAGTGGTGGTAAGCGTGACGGAGAGATGATGCGCAGTCAGTACGCCAAGGAAGAGATAAGAACCTATGTGGAGCTCAAATTCATCTATCATGGGAAGACCTACATCATCACCAGAGTTCCGAGACAGGAGCGGATCAGTAAGAGACGCAACAAGGACGGTGAGTACACCAAGACTTTGGAACAGCCCAGTGTCGAATTGATAATGCCCGATGGTATGCCCTACAAGGGGAAGATCAAGGAGACGAATCAGAAGATTACAGAGATCATCGGTCTGGAAGTCGACCAGTTTACTCAGATTGCGATGATTGCACAGGGCGATTTCTTAAAGCTGCTGCATGCGCCTTCGAGAGAGAGAAGAGAGATATTCGTGAAGATATTCAATACCAGAATCTACTGGCGTATTGAAGAAGAGCTGAAGAATGGTGCCAAGGCAATGTCCGGTAGATTAGAGGATAATCGCAAGGACCTCCTGCGTGAGATGGAGAATGTCCGCTGTGTCGAGGGAAGTATCTATGAGACAGAATGGGCCGAGACGCCACGCTTCTCGGAGAGCAACCCGGAACAGCAGATAACTCTGGTGAAGCAGATTATTGAGGAAGCCAGACATAAGGAAGCAGAAATCAGCAAGACGATTGAGGATAACCAGAAGGAATGGAATAAGCTTATCACAGAGCTCCAACAGGCGGAGGATGTGAATAAGCTGTTCGTTGCCCTGGAGAAAGCAGAGAGAAGAAGAGAAGAGCTTGATGGCAGGAAGGAAGGAATGAATGCTGTCAGGAATAAGATAGAAGCTGCTAAGAGGGCTTTGATTGTTAAGCCGAAGGAAACTGCACTTAATCAAAAGCAGAAGGAAATGGATGACTGTAACCTTAGAATTAAGGTTATTAAGGAATGGCTGGATAGTAACTTGGCAGTACTGGAGGAGCGCAAGCAATTGAGTATCGCTTCGGAAGCAGATTATAAGAAGCTTAGTCCGGAGCTTGGCGTTAAGATCAGTAGAATAAACGAGTTGTTACCGAAGTATGAGATGTTCGAGGGGAAGAAGACGGAGCTAGAGGCCTTAACATTGAAGAAGCTTATGGCTAAGAACAATCTGGACAGCATTATGGGTCGTATTATTACTTCCACCGAGCTACAGAATAAGCTATCCATAGATCAGCAGGAACTGAAAGTAATTGCGGATAGTTTAATATCACAGACGCAGATGGTTGACAAACTTAAAGAAAGAAAGGAAGCTTTGGACAAGCTGCTCCTCTCTTTGAAGGAACTTCAGAAGCTTAGAGCAGCGGTGACCGCTTCGGAGATAGAATATAAGGCAGCGGAAGAAACTACCCATATAAAATCAACTCAGTACGATATCATCTATCAGCAGTTTATCGAAGGGCAGGCAGGGATCTTGGCTCATAATCTGCAGGAGGGCTGTGCATGTCCGGTGTGTGGTTCCACTTCTCATCCTCAGATAGCGTCCTTGGCCGATACCGGTATCACTCAGAGTGAACTTCAACTTGCGAAGAATGCGAAGGAGGTAGCGGAGAAGACCCAGAAGGAGAAGTATGATGCTCTCCAGCAGGTGAAGCAAAGGCAGGAAAGCAAGTTGGAGCTGATAGAACATGAAGGACAGAGAATCCTCGGTTCGAACGATCCCATTACTGTTGTCTGTGAGGAACCTGTGCAGGAAGCACTTAAGGATTGTACGGATCAGTTATTGATTGAGACAAAGAAGCTGGAACTGGCTGCAGCCTCGAAGCTGCAATACGATAAGAATGAGTTGGAATTGCAGAAGCTCAGGGAAGATATCGACATGCTTACCTCAACGAAAGAAACTGCGAATCAGACCTTGACGGAGGTAGAAATTAATCTGGCAGCAGCGGACAAGGAGCTTAGCATCTTAAAAGCAGAACTTATCTATGAGAGTAAGAAGGCAGCGCAGGAGGAATGGTCAGCTACTCAGGAATTGACCAGAACTCTGGAGGCAGCAATGACGAATTCTGCCCACAGCTATCAGGCGTTGCTAGAAGAGAATAATCAACGGCGTGGTAATCTTAAGACAGAGGAAGCAACATGGACAAGATTATCAGAGGAGGTATCCGGATTTCAGTCAGACTATGAGAATGAGCTTACAAGCCAGGGCTTTGCTGATATCTCAGCCTATCATTCCTCCATACTGAGCACCCAGGAGATGGACGAGTTAGAGAATTCCTATCAACGGTACCGTGAGGATGTCATTCAGAATGAAAGCAGTCTGAAGCATTATACAGAGCAGACGGTAGGCAAATCAAGAATACAGACCGATGCGATGGAAGCTAGGAAAGCAAAGCTTGTCACAGCAGGAACACAGCTGGATGAGATTAACAAGTCGGTATTTGGTATCCGTTCACAGGATGAGATGGTGCTGGAACATACAGTCAAGCTTCTTGATATTAGAAAGAAAGCAAAGGAAGAGCATGCAATCATCAATCGGCTTGATGCTACTGCGAATGGTAAAGTAGGTCAGAAACGGTTGAATTTCCAGACTTATATTCAGAGAAGGTATTTTAAATCCATCTTACATGAGGCGAATAAGCGGTTGTATGTAATGTCGAGTGGGCAGTTCATCCTAAAATGCAGGGAGTTGGAGGACCTATCGAATCAAGGTGAAGTCGGACTGGATCTAGATGTATACAGCATGGTGAATGACCAGACCAGAGATGTCAAGACCTTGTCCGGAGGCGAATCCTTCATGGCAGCCTTAGCCATGGCTCTTGGTATGGCAGACATTATACAGAACACCGCCGGAAGTATTCATATTGATACCATGTTCATCGACGAAGGCTTTGGATCTCTCAGTGATGAGACAAGAATGCAGGCCATCAATATCCTGAATGAATTATCGGAAGGGAAGCGATTGGTCGGAATTATATCCCATGTAACTGAGCTAAAAGCCCAGATTGGAACAAAGCTAGTCGTAACGAAGAGTGATAAGGGCAGTAAGGTGAGATGGGATATCGGGGAATAAGTGAGAAACGGAAATCGGAGAGATCTTTGTAATGAATACTAATCGAAACTGATATAATCTGGTTGACAGATAGAAATCTCATGCTATATTATTGTAATATTAAAGCAAATCAACGCAGGGGTTGTATGTATCCGCATACAGCCCTGTTTTTGCACATGGGAACGCTAAACGTATAATTGGAAAGGATGTCATTCATATGCCGATCGTTGATGAATTTATCAATCAATATGCTAAGAAAATTGAATATTATAGAGAAGCAGGTAGAGTGTTCGCTCAGATATGTGAAATCTATATGGAACAGATGGGTATCAGAGCAATTGTTACCAGTAGAGCGAAGAAGGTGGATCGCTTGAGAGACAAGCTGGAAAAACGCTGCCAGAGCAAGAACTATACCTCCTTTGAAGAGATAGAAGATGATATTGCGGACTTGGTCGGCGTACGAATTGCGATTTATTTTCCCGGAGATCTGAATAAGGTTCAGAAGTTTATCGAAACCTTCTTTCTAATTAAGGAAAGCAGAGTATTCCCAGGGTATGAACCGATAGAGGAGACTACAGGACAGACCTATAAGAAGCGTTTCTCCGGCTATTGGGCAACGCATTGCCGAGTATATCTGAGGGAAAAGGATCTAACGGAAGACACAAGAAAATATGCGAATACCTTATTTGAGATACAGATCGCATCTGCTCTAATGCATGCTTGGGCAGAGGTGGAGCATGATCTTGTCTACAAGCCCTACAGCGGAGACTTATCCTATGAAGAATATCAGATTCTGGATGAGCTCAATGGCTTGGTACTGGCTGGTGAGATAGCATTGCAGAGACTTCAGAAAGCAATGAAGAACAGAGTGAGTCAGACCGGCAAAGAATTCCATGATCATTATGAAGTAGCCATGTTCCTTCATAATAACTTGGGATCACTCACTGAGGATACGCCGTCCGAGATCGTGTTAGGACGTGTGGATCTGATGTTCCAGTGCATCAAGTCTACGGCTTTTCAGAAGCCTGAGAAGCTAAAAGAGCTTCTGGTGTATGTGGATACTGAGGACAGGGAACGATCGGTAGTAGAGCAGCTTATGGATCGAATTCAAATTCTTAATCCCGAGATCTATGAAGGATATCGGACGATAAAGCAGAGTGAAGAGCTGAAATATCAGCTGGAGACTCTGAAAATCAACCGCGAAAGCGGTAACCGTCAGGGTGAAGCCAATACCTTGGCGAATATCGGTTACATATACAGCTCAAAAGAGAAATACGATGAAGCACTCCAATATTTTACTATGGCACTACAAATCAATGTGGATATCGGCGGACGTCAGGGAGAAGCCAATCAGCTGCTGAACCTGGGATCAACCTATCGTCTATTAGGTGATATGGCAAAAGCCCTGGAATATTGCAATCAGGCACTGAAGCTGCACACTAAGATATACTATAAACAGGGACAGGCCAATACCCTCAGTATGATGGGCAATATATATGCTGACGGAGGTAGTTATGAGGAAGCAGCTCGTTATTACCAGGATGCACTTAAGATCTACCGTATGACGAATTATAAGATTGGGGAGATGCTACAGCTCAATCATCTTGGTGTTCTATGCTTAAAGCAGAAGGATGGAACGCAAGCCATGCTTTATTTCAATCAGACCCTTGAGCTATGCAAGGACTATGAATATAAGCAGGGAGAGGCAGATGCTCTGTATCAGCTGGGTAACCTGATGCATAGCCAGGGTACCTCAGAGGAAGCGGTTACTTATTATGAGAAAGCCTTGGCAGTACAGGAGGAAAGCGGTAATCAGAAGAGTAAGATCAATATATTAGTTGGTCTAGGGGAAGCTTATCACAGACTAGAAAGATCAGATAAAGCTTTCGATTGCTTTCAGGAGGCACTGACCATCAGCAGAAGTATCGAAGCTAAGAACCGTGAAGCTGAGATAATGGAGCAAATCAAACTATTACAGAGTGTCGGGATATAAAATAGTATAAGATCATTTCACCCCAAACTGAGGCAATTCCTTGGTTTGGGGTGTTTTTTTGCCATTCAGCCTTAGGAACTGACCGAACGCCCCAAGGGGTATTGTAACTGTAAAAGATTGTGATATATTAAGGTAAAGTTAATCGAAAGGAGGTAGACATTATGATGCTCGCATGTGATGCAGGTTTTGTTGTTTGGATCTTAAGATTACTAGGGTTATAGAATCATGATAGGTATCCGAATGAATGAGAATTTATATTCTAAATTTTGCTTATGATGAAAGTTGAGGACTATGTAGTGAAAGGGGGACATGAAAATGAAATCAATGAATCAGAATGTTAGTTTATGGACAGATATCACAGTAGAAAACATGGAAGCCAGAGATGAGTATGGCACATGTTTCTGGGATTGCATCGATTGCTTCTGTGTAGATTGTATACAGATTAGCTGTTTTTGCATTAGTTGTATTTTCTAATGTTTGACTAAAAGTTCGCATAGCGTTCTTTTAAGTATTCATGACAAGAGGATTGCTTCATCAATTCATCTTGTTTTCATATCGTAGCTACATATTTTTACCTTAGTATTAAGGGATTGCGTATCATAGGGGATTGAAAGTCTTTTTTAAATTGGCCTAATAAACATCATAAGCAAAATTTAGAATATAAATGATGATTGTGTTGAGGGATACCAAGGAAGGAAGTTAGTGATGGCTAAGTTAACGAGTAATACACTGTTTTATAGGCTTTCGGGGGAAGAGTCTATCACGATTAATACTTTAACCAGTGCAATGGATGTCATTGATAATGTAACAAGAATTAAAATGGAGAATATGCTAAATGGGACTCAGGAGATCGGTCCTGAGGAAGATTATGATTTATATACACAATTAAAGCAACGGGGTTATCTCTATGAGAATGAAGAGGAGGAACGGTTGAATGTTGAGAAGCTAAAGCTGATCAATACGCATCGAACCAAGCAGCGAGCGAATACCACCTTCACAATCTGCCCTACCATGGGCTGTAACCTTCGTTGTACCTACTGCTTTGAATCAAATTCACAGCATACGAATCTGAACACCTTAACCGATGACCAGATGGAAGGTTTATTTGGTCATATCAGTAAAGTAGCAGTACAGTTCAAAGAGCTCTACGACAGGACACCGGAGGATAAGAGAGCTTCTCTGAAGGGTTTGGCTCCCTCCATTAATCTGTTCGGTGGGGAACCGCTACTTAAGACGAATTATCAGATAGTTGAGAAGATTTGTGAGTTTGCTAAGAGCGTATCGGTACCGGTTAAAATTATTACCAACGGAACGACAATCAAGCATTATGAGCCTCTGCTTATGCGATATCGAGATATGCTCTCTATCCAGATTACGATGGATGGAGATAAGGAGACTCACGACAAACGTAGAATTCGTGCGGATGGTACCGGAACCTTTGATGAGATTTGTAACAGTATTGACAAGATACTGGATATCGGGATCTACATAACCTTACGAATCAATGTTGACAAGGAGAATCTGCAGGATTTAGCTAAACTGAAGCAGATTATTGAAGATAAAAAATGGGGAGAGGATAAGAACTTCTTTCCTTATGTATCGCCGGTCCAGGATTTTAGTGGAGCCAGTGATACGACACTCCGGGAACATGAGCTGCTTCAATTTCTGATTGAGAACCGCTTCTACGGTTGTGAAGGAGCCTTTATCAAAGGAATTGTTGCTCCTGTCATCGGTTATCTTAGTGCATTTTTTAATCCGGACCACAAGGTTAAGCCATGGAAGATGGATTTTTGTGAAGCAACCTCGGGTAAGAACTTTTGCTTTTCCCCGGATGGGAAGATTTCAACCTGCCTAACCTATGTTGGTAAGGGAAACCATACGATTGGTACCTTTGATAAAAATGGGATCATTATCGATGAAAATGCCTATCAGCTCTGGATGGGCAGAAATATCTTCCGAATAGCAAAATGTCGGGAATGCAAATATGCTCTTCTCTGTGGAGGAGGCTGTCCGGTTGCTGCTCTGGAACAGAACAAGAACATCGACTGTGTCATCTGCAGTGACATTGAGAAGACATTAGAGCTATATATCAACATAATGAAACCACAGTTTCTGGCTTCAGCTATTGTATGATAGATAGCAGGTAATGAGGAGAGATTACATTGGACTATAATAATATCAAAGTCAAGGATTTTAGTTATCGAATTGAGACTATGGATGAAGGTCAAAGTAAATATGTGCTGTCGTTTTCGGAACGGCAGCACATTAAAGTATCTGAGACGGCGAAGCTTATCATTGATTGCTTCGATGGCAAGAAGACGCTGACTGATATCGTGAATCACCTGAAGGGACAGGAGGTAGAGCTGTCTGAGGCGGATCTGATTCTCTTCGTAGATACCCAGCTTGTATCAAATGCAGTGCTGGAAGGGATGGAATATAATGCGAAGAAAAGTAGTAGCAGCTTCATGTGGTGTCACCTGCCTGTCATGAAATCGAATCAGCTGGCCTGGTTATTTCAAGTATTGAAAGTATTCTATACGAAGGTGGCAGCAGTTCTTCTATTATCAGGTATTGTTGGCTCGCTTATCTTCAGTATCTATATGGTTATCAGTGGGAACTCAGCAGGTCAGCAGGTAAATTCCCTAATGTTAATACTGTTAACCTATACCTCTTTGATGCTTCATGAATTCGGTCATATCTCAGCTGCTTATCGTAAGGGTATTAAGGTAGGAGATATCGGTGTCGGCATGTATATGTTCAGTCCGGTGTTCTATGTCGATATGACGAATACTTGGCGACTTGGTAATAAGCAGAGAATGCTGGTGGATGCCGGCGGGATGTACTTTCAGCTAATGATTACAATACCCATCACGATGGTTGGAATAGTCAGCGGGAATTCCTTCTACTACCTGATTAATCTGTTCATCGTATCCTTGACACTGGCGAACCTGATGCCCTTTATCAAGCTCGATGGCTATTGGATCATGTGCGATTTCCTCGAAATTAATAATATCTCGACGAATGCCTTTCAGATTATCATAAGCTTTATCAAGGCAGTACGAGGTGATGTCGATGAAAATGATAAATATGGCAGTAAGAAGCGAGGCTATATCATGATATCCATCATTTATGTTGTATCATCGGTGGCGGTGCTATCTCTTGGCAGTATCTTAGCTGTGAAAGCAATCTTTAACATAGACACCGCGGTGGTAAAGGTACGTCAGATGGCAATGTATTTTGCAGATGGTAAGCCGGCAGATGGGTTAGCGCAACTGAATAGCACCTTCATCTTCCTGCTTCCTATCATGTTCCTGGTGATTATGCTAACTAAAATGCTAATAGGAGTGATCAAAGGAATTAAAAAGCAGGGGGTAAGAAAATGATCGAATTAGTAGAGGTACAACAGATCTATCAGGATGGCTTATCAAAGAATCATATTCTACACAATATTAATCTTCATATCGCAAAGGATGATTTTGTAACAATTATGGGTCCTTCCGGCTGCGGCAAATCAACCTTATTGAATATTCTTTCTCTTCTTACCAGACCTACCAAGGGTGAAGTAATATTTCATGATAAGAGTATCCGCTATCATAAGGAGAAGGAATTGGAGAACCTGAGAAAAAACAACATCGGACTTGTCTTTCAGAACGCGAATCTGATTAGCTGCTTGAGCCCACTGGAGAATCTTATGCTGGCCTTGCATTCGAAGGATCGCTACCTCACAAGGAAGAAGAAGGCGATGGAGCTCCTAGATCAGGTTGGCCTCTCAGATAAATATAATACCAGTACCAAAGCTCTGTCCGGAGGTGAGGCTCAACGAGTATCCATCGTAAGAGCCTTGATCAATGAACCCGAGTTTCTTCTCTGTGATGAACCGACCGGAGCCTTGGATGCGAATAACGCAGATAATGTGATACAGCTGCTGACGCGGCTCCAAAAGGAGAAGCATTGTGCCTTAATCATCGTGACTCATGATCAGAACATCGGTAAGCTGGGAGATAGACAGATCAGGCTAAAAGGGGGTAGAATTGATGAAATGGACTCGAATCTATAGCCTCTATAATAAAAATAAATGGAAGAGTAGTAAGATATTATTACTCTTCATTATGGTATCTGTCATTCTTACTGTTGGCATCTCACTCTCCATACCTCAGGTCATCTCAGGGATGGAGGAGTATCTGACCGGTCAGGCTAAGGAGATGAATCAGGGTGACTTAAAGATTATTACCGCCTTCTCTTCCCAGCCCTTCGATACCAGAGTGGAGGAACTTCAAGCAGATGGGTATGAGGTGAGTGTTAGTGAGGTATACTCCATCAGTGTGAAGTATCACTCCAATAAATTATTCTGTCAGCTACTGGTAGGCGATTATGAGCTGGGAGCAGAGGAGATCCTTCTGTCCAAGGAGATTGCAGCAAAGCTTGGCTTGGGTGTAGGCGACAGCCTTACTATTATGGATCAAAGCTACCTGATTACGGGCGTTGAACAAGGTGCCTACGGTGTGGATGCCACCTCCGAGATGTTTGGTTATGTTAAGGTATCAGAATTTGATTCATATAATCTATTAGCAACTACCAGGATCTTCTACCTGAAGGGTACCGATATTGACCGTGTGAAAGAGGAATTAAGTGAGCTGGTACCACAATATACGTATACCACGGTTGCAGATCAGGAAGAGAATACCCGTCAGAAGCTAAATATGAACCTACTGGCGCTTAGTACGTTGAATACGATGAGTATCCTGATGTCCATACTATCGACAATCAGTACGATTGTCATGATTATAATTGAGCGGCAGAAGGACATTGCCATCATGAAGCTGATATCCATAGGAAATCGCTCGATTATGAAAGCCTTCCGAGCAGAATTGAAGCTGATGCTTTTGGTACCCCTGGCAATTGGATCCTGCCTCAGTATACCCTTAGCTCAATATCTACTTCAGTTAAAGCAGGTGAAGATTGAACGCTATCATTTTGAATATGCTATTCTTGGCTTTGTACTTTATGCCTTTATCTACTTTATCTTTGTCAATATCGCAACCGGGGTTATAGGTGCGATTAAGCCCTTGTCTGTATTGAAGAATGAGAAGGTATCCTGGAAGAAAGCGGTGATACGAATAGTTTTCTCCTCCTTTCTATTCACCTTGATAAGCCTAATAGGATATTCTATATTCATAGGCAAAGGCTCCGCTATGGTCAGCAGCTTTGCGATCATCATCTTTATCCTGATCTTCTTCCTGATTACCCTGCTAATCATCCGTCTTGCAGTTACCTTTAAGCCAAGGAATCAGATGTTGCGCTACACAGTGAAAAGTCTGCGAAGTAACAGCTTTTCCTTTGCTCTTACAGTACTTAGTATAGCTTTGACGATATGGTTTGTGCTATTTGGCTTCTCCATGGAGACAACCTGCAAGGAGAGCTATAACAGCAGTGTTCAGGATAAGATAAGCTACAACTACATGATGGTCAGCGATGATGTGGCGGGTAGCGAATTGGAACTGAACTCCTATAAGGATGTGGAAGGCTATACTAAGCTGAGCAGGGAGATCGGAACCTACTACAATGAGGTGGATTCTAGCGGCAGAGCAATTATACTGTGTGGCATTGATAAGGAATTCTACACACAACAGTTTGCTCTCCTTGAGGGAGAGGATGTATTCGAAGGCTCGGAACAGGAGATTCTGATCTCGGATAAGTTCAGCGGTCAAGTGGAGAAGAGCGTTGGAGATACCCTTGAACTGCTGGTTAATAACCGTAAGGAAAGCTATAGGATAAAGGGAATCTACGAATCCGGAGGAGTAAATGATAATTTTATCCTGAAGGCAAGGGGGAGGGAAGCCTCCTGGCAGAATGTACTATTTCTGATCAAGGCGGATACAGAAGACTTTCTCACCGATATCAAGGATGCTTCCTTTGTCGATATCAATGTCATGGGAGAAGCAATCCTGAAGATGTTGAATGATTTCCTGCTGGTATTCAAATATCTATGCGGAATCTGTATCGTGGCGGCAATCCTATTCAACTCCAATATGATCTATATGAATCACTGTAACAGCGAGAGAGAGTCGGCAATCATCAGAGCGCTGGGATTGGGTAAAGGCTTTCTCTATCAGAGTGCTATGCTACGGTTTGGAACATCACTGGTGCTGAGCTTGATTATTGCCCTGGGGTTATATGGAATCATATTGAAGACGGCTCTTAGCGTAACACTGGGTGCAGAGCTTACGTTATCGATCTATGCACTCAGACTGCCGATCTTATTCGTACTTATCATCGCAGCAGCCTACTGTCTCCTTTCCTTCTATCTGATTCGTAGGACAGAAGGATATGAGGTGCTGAGAGAACAGGTGTAATCCATAGGAGGGAGAATACTATATGGTGAGATTGATTAAGATTCTGATGGCTATCTTCTTAGCTTTCTTTGTTATCATTGGACTTGTGCTGATAGCTAATGATTTTGCGAATGTTGCTGCCGGGAAGAAGGTCTACATTGATCATGGGTTACAGACCTTCCATACCTCGGAGTTTAGTACTGAGGAAAGCACCCGTGTCACAGGAAGAAAGCATAATCGAGGCACGACCAAGGAGATTACCTATTATGCGAAGTATCTGTCCGAGGATGGAGCGTACAGTTTCGAGAAGGAGATCGAAGAGGTTGACTATGAACTGCAGGCAACTACCCAGATGAGGGTATTGGTCAGTGAGGCAACTCCCGAGAGATACCGGGTCATTGGGGCGGAGCAGAAAGCCGAAGATTATTCGGAAGAAGACTATAACAACAGTCTCTTAAAAACCATCGGAGGTTTCGTGATTATGGCAATAAGTCTTACGGCAATCCTATTGCTGCTTAAGAAGAGCAGATAACAGGAGCAAAATGTCTTAGTAAGTGAGTGACAGTATGGAGTAAAGAGATTGAATTAATCGGAGAAGATGTATAAATCGATATGGTAAATGAGGCGAATTCAACTGAATGGATTAGCCTCATTTTTGTATGGATCTGTAACCTCCGGACACATCAAGAGGTATATAAGCATGCCTATCATTACAAATAATTATTAATTCATGCATAAAAATTGTGAAATGTTGACATGGCATAAATTGGAAGGTATAATATTGCCAGAATATAGAATGTAAAGGGTGGGGGTCTATATTAGAGGCGTAATCACATATTCTCTATAGAAAAGGTCAATTGGTGAGTTCGAATATGATTAAAATTGCAGTGTGCGATGATGAGAGAATATTCCGTGATGAGATAAGTAGGATATTAAAGACTTACTCACAGGAAATGAATGCAAAATTGGAAGTGGAATGCTTTGTCTCAGGTGAGGCATTGCTTCAAAGTACAGTGGAATATGACTTGTATTTTCTTGACTATTATATGACTGGGATCAATGGGATGGACACCGCTTGGCTCCTCAGAAACAGAGGTATCAAAGCACAAATTGTATTTCTGACCTATCATAAAGAGGCAATGCAGGAGGCTTTTAAAGTAAAGGCGTTCCGTTACCTGATTAAGGATAGTAATAAAGAAGAGTTGTACCACTGTATCGATGATTTCATTAATGATTGTTGTTCCTATGAGAAGATTAAAGTGAATGGGATAGAGGGCTACATGATAATTAATTCTAAGAATATCCAATACATTACAGCTTCTCATAATGGTTCGGAGGTATGGACCGAAGATGGTTCTTATCACAGCTGCTATTCCCTGAATGAATGGGAGCTCAGGCTCGATCGCCGTAGTTTCTTTCGATCTCATAAGAATAGCATTGTAAACCTCGGATTTATCAATAAGGTTGACAGTATCATAGAATTAACAAGTGGAGAGCGGGTGGAGCTATCAAGACGCAGTAAGCTTAAGCTACAGTCTGCTATGATCAATTATATCAGCAAATATGCTTAGTAGGAGATAAGATGCAGATATTTTCGGATTTTATAGCTATGGTCATTGAGATTATTAAGGTATCCTTCGTGATAAACCTGATTCTGAATTATAAGCTGAGGAAGGAAAAGTGGAAGTACGTAGTCTGCTCCTTCACATTGCTATCCATCATTACGATTGCTAATGTACTGGAGTATGGAGAGGTGGTCTCCTATTCCGGTACAGTAATGCTCATCGCATTGATGACTACACTCCTGCTCTTCGATGAGAAATATTATCGGATTATAGCGGGCTTTTTTCCTGTCTACCTATGTATCTCCTGCATGGATATTTTCTGTGCGAAGCTGGTTGCACTACTATTCACGGAAGCGATCATTATCACTGATAATAATCTGTGGAATTTAATCTATAATGTGTGCGGCATGCTTATCGTCTGCAGTCTGGCTATTATGGTCAATCGACTGAGCAACTCCAAGAGTAGAAGACATATCAACCGGGAGTGGTACATTGTACTTCTTGGGATTATCATCTGTGATATGTTGGCACTAGGTTATTCTGTCTTGCGGATCGATACCCCTTCCCAGCAACAATATATCTTCGGCTTCTTGTATGCGGTGGTCTGTATATCTGTCATTGTTGGCCTATATGTTATAATCTTTCTGGTTAACTCCAGGGAGTTGTATAAGGTGAATGCCCAATTCAATAAGAAGCTGATGCAGAAACAACAGGAATATTATCAAAGAGTAGAGTTCCAAGATGAACGGTTAAAGCGTTTTCGCCATGAGTATCGTAACCACGTCAGGTGCCTGCGAATTCTAACCGAGAAGAAGGATACGAATGAACTTCTGGAATATATCAATAAGATGGATGATGTCGTGAACGCCAGTATTTATCAATATGATACCGGGAATAGTCTGGTGAACTGTATTCTGTCTGATATCGAGTACGATTTTAGTAAGTCAGGAATACTTCTAAAGGTAGAAGGCCGCTTTCCATCCGATATACGGATTGATAATTTGGATATGAGTATCCTAATTTCCAATGCAGTACTCAACGCATTTGAAGCAGCGCAGAAAGCAATCCCTGATACGGATAAGCTGGTGCTGTTCCGAATTAAGAATATCAATGACATGATATATATAGAGATTATTAATCCCGTTGCTGAAAAGGTGCTCATCAGCAATAAATTAATTGAGACCTCTAAGGAGGATAAGAAACATCATGGCTATGGTATCATGAATATCAAGGATTGCCTGCATAAATATAACGGTTTTCTGGAATATGACTGTACAGATAAGCAAATGATAACAAAAATATTAATGAATGGTCGGCCTAATACGAGCTATTAGATTGCCGATTTCTTCTCTCTTTTGATAAGAAGTACTGCCATAACGATGGCAACGATGATAAACCCGATTCCTCCGATGATTCCGGTTGGTGCAGGTCCAATAAAAGGATTGCCTCCACCGATTGCGAAATAAATGCCAACGGAAGCGATGGAATTGAGGCTGCCGTGAGCAAAGATTGCCGGAACACAGCTATTGGTCTTGATAGTTATGTAGGAGAAAAAGGTGCCAATGACAGTGCAGAAGATAACCATGGCTAGTATTCCGATATAAGGGAAGCCTGGATAGTCTAATCCGTAGTTATGACCCAGTGTTGTCAGTGGTGCATGCCATAAACCCCAGATTACGCCGTTGATGAGAAGTGTCGGCAGGATGTTGAACTTTCTATTCATCTTCGGTAGGAGATAGCCTCGCCAGCCCCACTCTTCACCAAAGCAATTAATTACATTGAGGAGAGGGCCAAGTAATAAGGCAGTACCAACCTGAATCAACATGGTAGTCTG
>JAQZBA010000351.1 GCA_029239365.1 Herbinix sp.
TCTTTCTATCGCTCATGTTGAATTTCCTTTCCGGTATCATCATTTATGTCTATGGGGTAGTATTACGTTCGTAATCAATGCATGAATTGTTTTCCTTACTCGAACACCTTTATGTTCTCTCCTGCTTCCAGCTGCAACTCAACCTTTCTATTCTGATAGCACAACTGGGTGCTCAGCTTTTTCTTCGCTCGAATGAGGCAATAGGTCAATAGGCCTTGCTGCCACCGAAGATCGATCTCAGCTCCTCCTCTGACACATAACCCGCGGATACTTCCGGTACGCCAAGCCTTAGGTAAAGCCGGAAGAAGCAATATACGATCCGAGGTGCTCTGTACCAGCATCTCCGCAATGGCTGCAGTTGCACCGAAATTGCCGTCAATCTGAAAAGGGGGATGATTGTCAAAGAGATTCGGTAGGGTCGATTGAGTAAATAGTAACTCCAGATTCCGATACGCCGCATCTCCATCCCATAGTCTGGCATAAAGGTTGATAATCCATGCCCGACTCCAACCGGTATGCCCACCTCCGCAGGCTAATCTGCACTCCAACGTCACCTTCGCTGCCTCAGCTAGCTCCGGTGTTCCGTCTATCGTAATCTGGGAGGAGGGATGAAGTCCATATAGGTGGGAGATATGACGATGCCCAGGCTCCTGCTCTTCATAATCATTTGCCCATTCCAGGATATTACCCTTTGTGCCGATCTGCGTAGGAACCAGACGATCCTTAGCTGCCTTAATCTGCGCGTTGATCTCGTCTTTGATTTCCAGAAGCTCAGCTGCTTTCGAACACTGATCAAAAAGATCTCTGAGTATTTGGTTGTCCATGGTAGCTCCGGCTGTTACCGCACCGGACACTCCATTAGGTAGGAGATAAAAGTTCTCCGGCGATACCGACGGACATGTCTTCAGATACCCCTCATCCTCTATAAGATAATCCAAAAAGAAGGTAGCTGCCTCACGCATAACAGGAAAAACATCCTTAAGAAAGTTAATATCCAGTGTATATTCATAATGCGTCCATAGATGAGTACACAGCCAGGCTGCCCCCATCACCCAGTAGGAGCCCGGTACCCAGTGATCTTGAATCGCTGTATCACCCCATATATCCGTATTATGATGGGCTACAAAGCCTCTGCAGCCATACATCCTTCTCGCTGTCTCCCTGCCATTGGGTAACATTCTTTTGATTAGGTCAAATAAAGGCTCGTGGCATTCGGATAGATTGCACACCTCCGCCGGCCAATAATTCATCTCGGTATTAATATTAATCGTATATTTAGAATCCCAAGCCGGCTTCATATCTTGGTTCCATATTCCTTGGAGATTCGCCGGTAGAGTACCTGCCCTACTGCAGGAAATCAGAAGATATCGACCAAAGTCAAAGTATAGCTTGGACAAGTTCGGATCTGACTTGCCGTTCTTGGCATTAGTAAGCCTTTCCTTTGTTGTCAGTCCTTCCTGTTGCTCCATACCCTCGAGATTAAATTCCACTCTATGATATAAGTTTTGATAATCCTTCACATGCCGTTGCTTTAATTCATCATAACCTCTACCGGCTGCCCGAGTTAAGATAGCACCCAGTTGTTGCCTAAGCTCTGTGAAGCGAAATGTAGTTCCTGAAGAAAATAGCAAGGTTACCGCATCGGCATCCTCCACAATAAGATGTTCTCCAATCACTTTCACTCTTCCACCCTCAGGGATTGCTTTGAGTATCATCCCGAAGCTAAGACCTCCCTGCCCGAGATTTCCCTCCAGCAGGATTGTGTCCTCTGCAACACACAAGACACTGTCATAAAACCGTTCTCTCGTCATTAAGGCTGAGAAGGAAAGCTTATGTTCCCCGGCACAGGTTAGTCGTATTACCATCACATCATCCGGTGTCGAGAGAAAGGTTTCCCGACTATATTCATTATTACCGATAGTATATTGAGTAAGGTTTATTGCATTCTCTAGTGAAAGGCTTCTTTCATAAGAGGTTGTGTCCCCCTCCATCCCTTGGAAACGTAGATAGAGATCTCCCAAGGACTGATACGGCCTCATACTCTGGGGTGTGCCGGATAAGGCATAAATCCTCAGCTGCTCTGCCTCCGGTATCCGTCCGCTCTTAATCAGCTCCCTAATCCTTGGCAGATGTGCCAGTGCATCCGGATTATTACGATCTACATACCCCCCATACCACACACTATCTTCATTTAACTGAATATGCTCTTCAGTCGGTACTCCGAATATCATGGCGCCCATACGACCATTACCTAACGGTAGTGCCTCTTCCCAGCAAGCTGCCGGTTCCTTATACCATAATCTACTCATCTTTCATCTCCCTGCTTTCTATTGCATCGTCGCCTCACATCCAACGAAGTATATTTCTCCCATAATAAACGCCGGACTGCAATTAGCGCCGGCGTTTATTATTATATTGAATTAATTATTAAACTTCACCACAATTATATAACATCTATAATTTGTCGCTAATATTGCCATACTTGCAATGACTCTTACACGATTTCATAGATTGTCAGCAGATTATCCTTGACTGTAAAACGAACATCAAAGCCACAGAATTCGAAGCCGTAGATACGCTCCGGATCATTTTGATATGCCGGTCTCGGATCATGGGCAAGTACTCCCAACAGCGCTTCCCTACGGTCCTCCGGTATTATGTTCAGCCATTGTTCCGGGATCACCACTTCTAAGGCATAGTCCTTAACCGGGTCAGCAAAACCGCCTGTGGCTTCCGGGTGGCTGTCGGTATAGGGAAGGTAAGGTTTAATATCATAGATTGGTGTATGATCCATCAGATCCGCACCCGACACATGAAGAATCGGTCCTAGATCTGTATACAGCTCTACCTTATCAAGCTTCACGCAAGAAAGCCCTATGGAATTCGGTCGAAAAGGCGAGCGGGTAGCAAAGACTCCCATACGTTTGATCCCACCCAAGCGAGGTGGCCGCACCATCGGTGACCAAGTATCACGCACATTCTCTGAGAAAGCCCAGATAAGCCAGAGGTGGGAGAAGCCCTCCATTCCCCGGAATGCCTCGGGGTTACGATACTCCGGCTCGAATACAATCGTAGCCTTCAACTCAGTAACAATTCCACTTTGGCGGGGAATTCCGAATTTCGTCGGAAAATCCGTATGGATATGAGCTATGATCTTCATTGAAGTATTCTCTGCACTTCTATCGATCTGATTCTGAGTTGGATCTGTCTTAGGTTTGCGATAATCTTTATATTCACCCATATTTTAGTCCTCATTCCTATTCTCTAGATCCAATTCCGGATAACGGTAAACCTATCCTCTCATCTCTAACAGCTTATTTTTTAATTCTCCTTCAATTCGGTTCAATTCAATTTCTGCTTCTTTCCTCTTCTGACGACCTTCTGTCTGAATACGCAGCACTTCATCAAGGGTTGAAATCAAGGATTCATTCGTGATACGAAGTGTCTCAATATCCACGATGCCACGTTCTGATTCCTTTGCGGTATCGATGGTTGCGAGTTTTAATGTTTCTGCATTTTTTCTTAATAACTCATTGGTCATATCCGTAACTTCCCTCTGCGCTTTTGCAGCTTGTCCGGAATGTGTTACGCCCAGTGCTAAGACCATCTGGCTTTTCCAAAGAGGTATTGTATTAACAATGGTGGACTGAATCTTCTCAGCCATCATGGTATCATTTCCCTGAACCAGACGGATCTGAGGTGCCATTTGAATCGATACCATTCTGGTTAATTCCAAATCATGAATCTTCTTTTCAAAACGATTACAGATGGCGTTCAGATCGTTAACGGCCTGTGCATCCTCCGGTAGACCACTAGTTGCAGACTTTTCTATGAGTACAGGTAATTCTTCTGCCTGAACCTGAGCCAGCTTCTTCTTACCTGCAAGAATGTACATAGAGAGCTCTTTAAAATAGGTCTTATTCAGATCATACATCTTATCAAGCATTGCTATGTCTTTCAGCAGCTGCATCTGATTCGTCTCTAATGCTACGCAGATCTTATTTATATTAACTTCTGCCTTATCATATTTCGCTTTCATTGCGGTGATTTTATTTGTTGATTTTTTGAAGA
>JAQZBA010000352.1 GCA_029239365.1 Herbinix sp.
GAGAAAATCTCAGCCATCTGTGCAAGCTTCTCTAAATAGCGCTCCGTGATCAAGCCGGAGGCCGCTCTTCCACGTACATTCACGTTATTAATCACGACTGCATTGATGCCGACAGAAGCCACAATTCTCGCATAATCCCTGGTTCTTTGATCGACTATAATCTCTTCCTTCTCAAAGAAGAAGGATGCACCTGCATAACCTCGTTCAATACTTCCATCCAGGTTATCCCAGTGGTTAAGCATACGAAAGTGGTTCGCAGGGTTCTCTATAAGGTGTAACCCTAATATTCTATTACCAAGGGCGATTCTTCGAATTAGTTCAAAAACCCCGTATAATAAACCGGTTTCCGTCTTACCAAGGATATATAAATTAGTATCAATTTGGTGTAATAGATAACCTTCTTCACTTAAATTGTCTATTCCATCGAATTTCTGAAAAGTCTCATGACTGCTACAACCTAAAATAATACTGTTTTTAAGGACATCCTTGTTCTGATTGCCAAACTCCTCTTCGAGTTTAAGATGAATACCAAGCATATTCTTAAGTGCAACGCATAACTCCTCAACAGCGTTTCTTACGATAGCACCTTTTGTATAGCTATCATCCTGATATAGATACAATGTAGTCAGTAAATCTGCATCCTCATAATTATGAACCTTATGATAGTTAAGCCAGCATTGATTATAACTCATTTTTTTCTCTCCTATTCTTCTGCATACAAAGAATTATGATACAATTCTTAAACTTTTTAATATCAAATTATGCTTTGTGTACCATAAGATACAATTTCTTATGACAGATAAAAAGCAGGCGCAAATTGCGCCCGCCTATCGCTCTCCTTATTACAGAATAACGGTTTTATTGGAACGCATGATTTTACTGTACGGTTTTCTACCAGTTAAATTAATACTTCTTGCGTCCGGTTGGCTACTACCAATAAAGACTTCAAATTCCGCTTCATGAAGTACTAGCTTTCCGTTATTATCATAAAGTCCAAAAGCTTCGTCATTTAATGTTATCTTGATCGTTTTCTGCTCACCAGGCATCAGATTAACCTTCTTAAGACCTTTTAACTGGTGGTTTGGTGCACCGTCTACCTTGACCTTAACATATACCTGAATTGTCTCAGCACCGGCATAATTACCGACATTTCTCAAATCTATGCTGGCGGTGACAGCCACCCCGGGTTCTACGATGTCTGAATCTATAGATACCTTGCTCATCTCGAATTCGGTATAGGATAAGCCATATCCAAACGGATATAAAGCATCTTGTGTCATATAACGATAGGTTCTACCCTTCATATTATAATCCGTAAAATCTGGTAGCTCCTCCGAAGTACGATAGAAGGTAACAGGAAGCTTTCCTTCCGGTGAGAACTCACCGAATAGTGCCTCTGCGATTACCTTGCCACCCTGTGCTCCGGGATACCACCCCTGAACGATTGCTGGAATGTGCTCCTCAGCCCATGGAATGCTTAATGCACTACCGGATAACAATACTAATATAACCGGTTTACCACTAAGATATAATTCTTTGATTAACTCCTCTTGAAGTCCCGGTAGCTTTAAGTTCGGCTTATCACCACTTGCGAACTCATTACCCTGATCTCCCTCTTCTCCTTCAAGTCCCGGATCAAGACCAAAGCAAGCAACGACAACATCACTCATATCACACACTGCTCGCGCTTCTGCAAGACGGTCATTCTCCTGTCCTAATCCCTGAACACGGTTTTTGAATAGATGGCAGCCTTCCGAGAAGAATACGCGGGTATCATCTCCAAGATATTCCCGGATGCCTTCGAGGATGGTAATATACTCTGATGCCGTACCCTCGTAATTACCGACAAGCGCTTTGCGATTATCTGCATTAGGCCCGATCACACCGATGGTCTTAATTTTACTCTTATCTAAAGGAAGTAAATTATTTTCATTCTTTAATAATACGATTGATTTCCGGGAGGACTTAAGGTTCAATTTCTTATGCTCTATCGAATCAACTTGGTCATATCCAATGGAGCTAAAAGGTACTTGAGCCTGGTCATCAAATAATCCCAGCTTCATTCGTGTTGTAACAAGTCTGACTACCGCCTGATTAATGGTATCCTCGGTAACCAGACCGTCTCTGATTGCATAGAGGAGATTGCCATACATGTTACCGCAGTTTAGGTCACAACCATGATTCATCGCTAAGGCTACCGATTCTACCGGAGTTGAGGTAACCATATGTCCCTCATGGAAGTCTTTGATTGCCCAGCAATCACTTGTTACATGACCTGCAAATCCCCACTCCTCCCGAAGAATATCCTGAAGTAAGGTCTTGCTTCCACAGCAAGGTTCGCCATTGGTGCGATTATAAGCACCCATGACTGCTTCTACTCCTGCTTCCTGCACACATGCCCTAAACGCAGGTAGATAGGTCTCATATAAATCCTGGATTGATACCTCTGCATTGAAGCTATGTCTGATATCCTCAGGGCCGGAATGTACTGCAAAGTGCTTGGCACATGCTGCCGACTTCATATATTTGTCATCATGACCTTGAATACCGTTAACAAATCTGACACCAAGTCTGGAGCTTAAATAAGGATCCTCCCCATATGTCTCATGGCCTCTTCCCCATCTGGGATCACGGAAAATATTTACGTTTGGAGACCAGAAGGTTAGGCCCTTATAGATATCCGTATCATTATATTTCTGCTGCATATTGAACTTAGCTCTTCCCTCGGTAGAAATCGCATCTGCTATTTCCTCTAATAAATCTTCATCAAAGGTTGCTGCCAATCCAATCGCCTGCGGAAATACAGTTGCGACACCGGCACGGGCAACACCATGCAACGCCTCATTCCACCAATTGTAAGCCTTAACTCCAAGCCTCTCGATCGCCGGAGCTGTATAGAGAGTCTGAAATACCTTCTCTTCCAAGGTCATTCTGGATACCAAATCCTTCGCTCTCTCTTCAAAAGTTAACGTTTCATCTAAATATGTCATTTTATCTTGCATCTATGTTCCTCCTAATGTACTATCATCTATTTTCAGCAATATTATTGCCTATTTTCAAACCAATTTAACATTCCAGCTCTTTGAATTAGATTGTGCCAAGTGTGTAATGTCTCGCATGCGTGACGATTTACACTTTGGTTTCGCAGGCACAAATTATTTTATCACTTTTGTATCATACAACATATTCGTTTAATCACTCAACAAAAAAATGCAACTTTTTACCATCTAAATTATGAATTATTGCTATTCTTATTCAATTAGCTCCAAAAACACGGATGAGGGATCCTCAGAGAGCAGACTAATGCCCTCTGAGTTCTGTTCCCATCTCTAATCCATTGTCCCTACAATACTGATATAATAGTCTATATCAAAGAAATTAATCGGCATAGAAATCTGCAATGATAGCATCGTAATTTGCGGAAGCTGCTTCTGCTATCTCAATCGCTGAGACATCTCCTAAGCCGCCGCCATCTTCATTTGCACCATGCTTAAAGCTTAAACCAGGGACCATGTATACTAAGGAACGTGTTCCCTGTCCCGATAACATTGGGATGAGAGTCTCATCCACTGCTCTGTTATCTCTTACCATACTATAATAATAGGATAAATCCATATCTTCCTCTTCATATCCGGGGACTGCAGCAGTCCATAGATCGTATGCAAATGCAACATCATCCGCACGCTGTGCATCGATACCGGCCGGCATAACTCTTACATTACCAACATACATGGTCTGAGACTTAGCACTGGGTCCGGGACCGATCGGGAAGAATACAAAGCCAAAATCGTCTTCCATCTCTTGGAACTCTGTATGTCGATACCACTCTGTCGTACACATAGCAGCCTGAGCTGTCTTGAACGCATCTACAAAGTAGGTATATTCCGCACCTTCCGGTTGAGGCATAATTAAGCCCTCAGCATATAGATCAACACCTAACTGGATTGCCTGCAGTACCTCGTCTGACATCTGATTATTCTCATATTTACCGGTCTGCTCATTATAACGAACATAGTCCGCACCATTGCTAAATACCGCCGCCTTAACGATTTCTCTCTGCCAAGTGCTG
>JAQZBA010000353.1 GCA_029239365.1 Herbinix sp.
AAAGAATTTCTGAAGGGCTTCACATAAAAGCAGATGCCAGCTCCAAAAGTACAGAAGAGTTGGCCCGACAACTGGGCATACCGTTAGTGCCATTATCCGGCATTGACCATATCGACATAACCATCGATGGGGCCGATGAAGTAGATGATCAATTGAATCTGATCAAGGGTGGAGGAGGCGCTTTATTAAGAGAGAAGATTCTCGCCATACACAGCAAAAAACTGTATATAGTGGTCGATGAATCGAAGCTCGTACACCGCCTGGGCCAGTTCCCGCTGCCGGTTGAAACCGTACCTTTTGCTGCAAATCTAACCATACAGAAGTTGAAGCAATTGCATTGTGAGTCGGTTGTGCGGATGGTGAATGGCGATGAATTCATAACCGATAACGGAAACCTCATTATAGACTGCAGCTTCAAGGAAATTTCCGACCCGGCGGACCTCCATAAGCTGCTCAACCTCATTCCAGGAGTAGTGGACAATGGCTTATTTATCGGTATGGCTACTGCTGTTGTGGTTGGTTGTGAGGATGGGAGTATACGAATGCTTTATAGGTAATCATAAACAATCCCTCACTGGTTCATGGACTGGTGGGGGATTTTGACTAAATGATGAAATCTACCTTTGGTAATCAAAATTTACAAAATATACCATCTTATGTTTAGACATTGAGTTGAAGTCTATGATAGTATCCTCCCATATCTTACAAAACATATATGAGGAGGGAATAAAATGTTCAAGAGATTAAGATTTGGAACAATGCTTCTTTTTGCGCTTTTATTGTCGTTAACATTGAGCTACAGCGCGTCTGCATCAGCGGTTGGTCAACAACTAACATCACCTGAGCAGGGGTGGAAAAGGTATGATGATATTAATCCAGGAATAACATATTCTTCAGGTTGGAGAATGGAGTATTCTACTGATCATTATAATGGTACTCATTATTACCCCACAGGCGGAATAAGCTCATGGATAAAGTTTACATTTAAAGGCACTAGTTTACGAATTGGCTCATATAGTCATGAAGCAACTAGAATATCTGAAGTCAAAATAAAAATTGACGGTATAATTGAAACGTACAACCCAAAGTTCGGTAGTTACTCGCCACAAATGATTGTCTATGAAAAAACAGGTCTTAATGACATAGAACACAGTGTCGAAATTTGGAATGAGGAACTTGGGAAACCATTGATTGGATATGGATTGGATTTTATTGACATTAATGATTCCGGCTATCTTGCAACGATCGCTGATGCACCATCTTCATTAATTGCGACGGGACAAGATAAAAACGTGCAATTGACCTGGCATGGTATACCTGATGCTACAGGATATAATATTGAACGCTCCTTAGCACCTGGAGGGCCTTATACACTATTAGCCTCCAATGTAACAGATGCAACTTATACAGATAGCAATGTAAGCAATGGGATCATTTACTACTATGTAGTGAAAGCGGTAAATGCATCTGGACAAAGCGCCAATTCCAATGAAGCTTCAGCTATTCCTCAAATTCCCGCACCATCCGCTCCAACAAATCTGACAGCGGCAACAAGCAATGCACAAGTGTTTTTGCTATGGAACCATGTGCCGGAAGCAACGGGTTATACAGTCTCACGCTCCACTTATTCAGGTGGGCCGTATACTACAGTTACCAGCGTTACATACAACACCTACATGAACATCGGCCTTTCCAATGGAATGACTTATTATTACGTTGTACAAGCATTTAATGCCGGTGGAACCAGTGGTTATTCCAATGAAGCAGCAGCGGCTCTTCCAATGCCTCGTTCTGTGATGGATATCGATATTGCAGAGAATAGAGTAAGAGTAGGGCAGGAGTTTACATCCAACATTATTTTGAAAGACGTAGCGGGCATATACGCTGAGGATTTTACCATCCAATATAACGATGCTCTCTTTGAATTTCGTGGATTTGAAGAAATACCGGGATACAAGGTCTATCACGCAATCAATCACAGCAATGGGACCCTTCGATTTATTGTAGCAAGCCAAGGAGCCGAATTCGGGATTAACTCGGATACTATTTTCCTGAAGCTGAAATTTAGAGCCAAGGCTGTAGGGATCGGAAAAGTAGATGCAACATCGGCAAGAATTGCTGACACCACTGCAGAATATGATTTGGATGCAGCTAATTGCTTAGAAGATACCGTTGTTGTCGAAAGCCAGGACGTGAATATGTCAGGGGAATATACATTGCTTGACCTGGCAATCGATGCAGCTCATTTTGGAGAATTGGGTTCAACAGTGGATCCCACCAAGTATGCAGCGAATCAAGTTGGAGACGATACAATCCGTGACGAGGACCTTTTGTTCATTGTAAGCCGCATGTTGAGCAATACTAATTACACACCTAACTACAATTAAGCAGTTATACGTATAATGCAAGCCCCGCGGCATAATCTGCTGGCGGGGTTTGTTTATGTTTGCATGAAAATTCTCATGAGATTTATACAGATTGTGGTAATATAGTCTTTAGCAAAGTCAGAAAATAGAAAGGAGCTGCTTACCTATGAAGGCACTTATTCTAGCTGCCGGCTATGCTACACGATTATTCCCGCTTACGATAAATAAATCCAAGTCTTTGTTGCCCATATGTGGGGAGAAAACGGTAATAGATTTTATAATTGAAAAGCTGGAGGATATTGACCGGATCTCGCAGATCATAATCGTGACCAATAATAAGTACATTACTTCGTTTAATGAATGGCTGAGGGAACGCACTCCAAAAAAGGATATTAAAATCGTAAATGATGGGACCTCATCCGTTGAGGATAAATTAGGTGCAATAGGGGATATTCAGTTTGCCATCGAAAAAGAACAGATCGAAGAGGATCTGCTCGTATTAGCAGGGGATAATTTATTTACATTTGATATTAGCCAATATATTGATTTCTTCTATGAGATGGATCGGGACTGTATCTTAGTAAAGAAAACAGACAGCTTAAAGGAGCTGCAAAGCATCGGTGTCGTCGAATTAGATCCCCATAACCGGGTTCTGTCCTTTGAGGAAAAGCCGGAAGTCCCCCGGTCGGATATTGGCGTATATGCGTTATATATGTATCAGAAAGAAACATTAAAGCTCATTAAGGAATACCTGCGTACGGGGAATAACCCGGATTCACCCAGCCACTTTCCGGAATGGCTCATCAATCATAAAGAAGTCATGGCGTATTTCGGAAACGGGGAAATCTATGATATTGGTACTCATGAAGCCTTACACGAAGTCAGAAGCATGTTCAGCGAGATAGGGGAAAATAGAGATCATTAGGAGAGGATTTAGTGAATACGCGCAAAGAGGCAGAGGCTGCTTTATCGGAATTTATGGATTCGGACGAAAAGGTTGTTCTTCTGACGGGGACCAACGAATATCAGAAGCGTGTGCTTGCGCTTCAAACCTTGGTTAACCAAGAAGAGGAATCGACGATCTTATTCAGGTCCAATTACACGGAAAATCTTAAAGTATACTATGGGGCTTTCGACACCACCTTCAGGACAGGGAGACCATACCGGGTGGAGAATCATACATTGTATATTGACACAATGAAAGAGACTTCTTGGGAAAAAAGCCCGCTCGAAGTAAACCATGCTATATTGTATCCTTTGGATCATTTTCTGACTTTAAAAGAAAGACAAAGACTAAAGGTTATTGATGATTTGATGAGAAGAGTTTCGGGGAAAATCCTTCTTGTAAACTTTGCTGATGATGCAGATTATGCATGGTTTTCGGATATTGGGGAGCGACATGTGGTATATGATGTTGAAGAAGGTGATCCTCCGTTTGACCAGAAGAAAAAGGAATTTAACTTTGAATACGTACCACAGAAATAACCCAGTGCAAATAAGGAAGCTCCTGCCAACCGGCGGGGGCTTTTTACTGCGTAAGAATTAATTAAACGAAATACAGGAAATTCCATCTATTTCGTCTTAGGTATACATTATAACCAAGGGTGTGTTTGCAAACTTCGAGGGGAGCAGATTTTGCCGAATTTTCGTTCCAGGCAAGGCACTTTTGCGCAGGCGTACCGGAGGGTACGTCAAGCGAA
>JAQZBA010000020.1 GCA_029239365.1 Herbinix sp.
GCTATCAGAGGAGAGAAAAGAAAAGATTAAAGCACAGATTCAAAAAGGCCGTAACAGCAGCCGTGAGATATTTGTAATTGATTACGAGCAATGGATCAATTATGAATCGATGGGTGCGATTAAGCTTAATAAACCGGTAAGAGAAATGATGGCAACCTATTGTCCATTCTCGAAGGAGATTCGGGAACAAATTAAGCTGCAGCCGTTATTTGAGGAAGCGATGGCTAGGTATTTCCGTGAGAAGCTGAGGAAGGTTCGAGAGATTGAAGGAAGGCACCGTCTGTTGCAGAAGGAGAATATTGAGCTTACGCAGGAGCTGATCGATACCTTGAATTATTATCGGGATATGTAAGAGTTTGTAAAATATATTGTATAAATTCTTATATATAATTTGAATTGAATATACAATAATTATTCAAATGATATATAAGCAGACTATATATTAAAAATTTATAAATAATCAGATAACGTATTGACAAATGAATCACTTAATCATATAATGAGAATACACAAAAGAGAAATAAGTGAAAGCGATCTAGGTTATCAGGAGGTGATACCATTGTACATGGTAGAAGAGAACCGAAGTTTATGAAACATTTACGGCGAAACAGCTATACTTCGTTATTGATAATTAGTAAAAAGAATTAATACACACTACCACACTAACTGGATTTCCAGTAGAGATTGTAAATATATGGTAAACAAAGGATTGTCTTAGGTGAAAACCTAGGACAATCCTTTTTTCTGTTGGAGTTTATAAAGCATTTGTCCAATTGGAATATTCCGTTTTCCTCTGATAAGATAGTCCTGATTTGCCAAAAGGAGGGCTCATATTTTGTTTCTTCCAGCTGTTTATACTTGTCTAAACAGGAGACAAATGGTAGTATTATAAAGAGAATAAACCTTGAACAGTTGTATTGATGGGTTTTAAGATAATACAAAGGAGGTTGCAACATGGGAAGCTACGAAAACATTGTAAAAATAGAAGAGATGAGAAGACGTATGGAAGAGGGCGATACAGCGTCGGCTCAAAAGGTTCTTGATATAATGGAGATCAAGAAGATTAAGAACATGTCAGACCTTAGCTTAATTGCAGAGGTCTATGCTGTAAACGAAAGATATGAGGAAGCAATCCAGCTTTATCTTAAAATATATGAGAAAACAAAGTCAAGAAAGTCTTTATTCCAATTAGTGGACCTGTTTATCAAGCAGCAAAAACCAGCGGATGCGCAGAGTTATCTTAGGGAGTATGAGAAGCTTGCGCCAAAGGACTTTTATAAATACATATTCCGTTACAAGATTGCTAGACAAAAGGGAGAGCCTTATGAAACCCTAATCGAGCTATTGGAGACGCTGAAGACGACGGAGTACATGGAACAGTGGGCTTACGAGCTGGCAAAGACTTATTATAAAGCTGGAATGGAAAAGGAATGTATCCAAGAATGCTCTGACATAATCTTATGGTTCGGTGAAGGTGCCTATGTAGAAAAGGCTAAGCTTCTGCGCTCCTATTTTTCCGGAGAGACTGATAAGGAAAAGATTATGGAGGAACTGAAGCGTCGTGCTATGGTAGAAACCGGGAGTAATATTGAGCCCGAGAAGTCAGAAGAAGTAGAAGAGAGTACTTCAATAGAGGAAGAGCAGGAGACTTCAGAGCTTGCCCCCCTGGAAGAGCAGGAGACTACAGAGCTTGATCCCCTGGATGAACAGGAGACTTCAGAACTTGACCCCCTGGAAGAACAGGAGACTTTAGAGCCTGACCCACTGGAAGAGATTTATTCCACTGTTGATTTTACTATTGAAAAGGAGACAGAGGACTTTGAGGATGGACTGAAGAAGGACATTCAAAGCATTCTCGTCGAAGAAGCCGATCAGGAGTCACAAGAGGAAGAGTATGAGGATGACGATACTCCGTTTCCCAGACAATATGATACGATTGACCGAGATATTGCAGAACAAGAGGTAGAAAAGGCAATTTATGAGCTTCTGGATGAAGAGGATATGGATGAGGATGATAAGAAACTAAAGCAGATGGCAGAGGATTTGCAAGTTGATCTGGAAGAAATCTTTGGTAACTTTTTGCATGTGAAATCCATAAAAAAACAACTCGTTAAGGGCTTGGAAGGGATTCTTGATTCGCATACGATGACGGTGCAGCTTCTAATTACCGGTGCAGATGGTTCCGGTAAGACAACCTTTGCTAAGGATATAACGATGTTCCTGAATAAAACAGGTAGGCTTAAATCCTCTAAGATTGCTAAGATCAAAGCGGGTAAGCTAAATTCGATTGATATTATGTCTAAGAGGGATACGCTTAAGGATTGCTGCCTTGTGGTGGAGAATGCAAGTGATTTAAAGAGGGAAACCATTGACAGCCTACTAGAGCTGTGTCGGGTTATGAAGGGGAATATTGCGGTAATATTCGAAGAGAATAAAAAGAATATAAATAAGCTGTTCAGAGAATGCCCGAAGCTTATGGATCTATTTAAGAATCGGATCCATTTGCCGGGATATACACAGGAAGACTTAATGGGCTTTGCTTATGCATGCTTAAGACAGCAGGATTATCAGTTGAACTCAAAGGCTGAGCCAATCCTAAGGCATAAAATTAATCAGATAACAAAGCAATCGGAATCACATATGCATCTAGAACAGATCTATCAAATGATGCAGGCAGCCATGAATGCGGCTGATATCAGAACAGGAAAACAATTATCGAAACTTGCTTTACAGGGCAGACTTAGGGATGTAGAGGTATTAACAATTCTTTCTGAAGATTTAGTGATTAAACCTTAAACTGTATTGTGATGTCGTTTGGCAGCTTCTGACCCTTCTTTGACTTAACGTTTGTCGTCACATGGAGCAAGTAGGATTCATTCTTCGTATAAGGTGCCAGAGGTTCTATTTCAATACAATTAGCTACTGAATCATAGCGTATATTAGTAGGTAAGGGTGTCTGATTCATTGAGGTTACATACAAATTACGGTTATTCACAGTAACAGGATTAAGAGGGGCTGTAAACTTGATCTTCCAAACGAAGTTACCGGTTTTATACTTTAAGCTTTGTTTGACACGATTTTTTACACTGCCTTCCACTGATTCGATCGTTATAAAATTATTAGCCATAATACTCATCTCCATTTATCTAGACAGAATTTTCGGTAAATGCTGCAAAAGTCCTATATATCAAGTATATTATAGCATAAAATAGCGAAACTTCAACTACTTAAGAAGGAAGTCGGGGGATTAGCACCAAATAATGTAAAAATATAGATTATTAGGTAGATAGTAGCATTTATTCCTCGAGAAATTCATCGATTTATAAGAAATTATATGCGTTTCTAAGTTGAAATAGGAGCATAATAATTGATAAGTACATGATCTTTTTTAAAATGGGAGGTGTTGTGTAATAGATAAGAAATGATATGGGATGAAAAAGGATAGGGAATTCTGCGATAAACGCAAATTGGCTTTTTTTAAAAAACAATTTACAAAACAGTACTTTGTGGTATAATCAAATTGGCGATAAAAATTTAACAAAATATTAAGGCATTTTATATGCAAAATTAACAAACTTAAGTTCGATAAAATATGAGGTGTGCAATGGAGCAGTATATTATTAAAGGCGGAAAGCCGCTCGTTGGTGAGGTAACAATCAGTGGTTATAAGAATGCAGCCTTAGGGATCATCGCTGCAGCTGTTATGACTGACGAAACTGTTAAAATAGAAAATGTACCCGACATAAAAGATATTGACGTTCTATTACAGGCGATTGAAGACATTGGTGCTAAAGTTAACCGTATCGACAGAAATACCATTTCCATTAATGGAAGTAAGATTAACACGGTTGATGTAGATTTTGATTATGTAAGAAAGATTCGTGCCTCCTACTATCTGGTTGGAGCATTGCTTGGTAAATATAAGGGAGCAAAGGTAGCCTTACCCGGTGGCTGCAATATCGGTAGCAGACCGATTGAACAGCATATCAAGGGTTTTGAGGCACTTGGCTGTGAGGTCAAGATTGAGCATGGTTTGATTTGTGCAGACGCGGAGGAACTGAAGGGAGCGCATATTTATTTTGACTGCTCTAGTGTAGGTGCAACCATTAATGTTATGATGGCGGCAGTTATGGCGGATGGACTTACGATTCTTGAAAACTCTGCGAAAGAGCCGCACGTTGTTGATGTTGCGAACTTCTTAAACAGCATGGGCGCGAATGTTAAAGGAGCAGGTACGGATGTGATTCGTATCAAAGGTGTTCAAAAGCTCCATGGTAGTGAGTATTCTATTATTCCGGATCAGATTGAAGCGGGAACCTTTATGTTTGCAGCAGCTGCGACTAAGGGTGACATTATGATTAAGAATGTTATTCCCAAGCATTTAGAGGCATTTACAGCAAAGCTTTTAGAGATTGGTGCTGAGGTTGAGGAATTTGATGATATGGTCCGTGTGAAAGCGAACGGAAAATTAGGCAATTCCCATGTAAAGACTCTTGTATATCCTGGTTTCCTTACGGATATGCAGCCGCAGATGACGACACTACTTGCGATATCCAAAGGAACAAGTATCGTTACTGAGAGCATATTTGAAAACCGTTTTAAATATGTGGATGAGTTAACCCGTATGGGAGCTTCTATCAAGGTCGAGGGTAATACCGCGATTATTGAAGGAATTGATCGTCTAACCAGCGCCAGTGTGTGTGCCCCGGATCTTCGTGGAGGTGTAGCACTTGTTATGGCAGGACTCATGGCAGAGGGATATACTATTGTTGAGAATATCGAATTTATCGAACGTGGCTATGAGAAGTTCGAGGATAAGATGCAACAATTAGGAGCTGCGATGATTAAGGTTGAATCCTCCGATATGAAAGCAATCAAGAAGTTCAAATTGAAGGTTGGTTGAGTAGAATATATTTTGCTTGACGAACAGATACTTTCGTTATATCCTATTCATACAACTTAATTAAATATATTAATTTTTCTCTTATTCAGAGTGACGGAGAGTAAGGCTCTATGATGTCACGGCAACCCCATAACCGGAAGGTGCCCACCTGAGCGAGTAATCGAACAATAAGAGGATTTGATTTACTTTTATATCAAGTCCGCATATTGCGGACTTATTTTTTTGTCTCATAAATATCTATGAGATAAGATATTCCGCAACCAGAGATAATAGTAGAATGGAGGCAATTATGCAAAAGAGATTATTTACATCCGAATCAGTAACCGAAGGTCATCCTGACAAAATATGCGATCAGATTTCTGACGCAGTATTGGATGCATTACTTTTACAGGATCCAATGAGCAGGGTTGCATGTGAAACAGCAATTACAACCGGTTTAGTATTAGTCATGGGTGAAATCACCACAGAAGGCTATGTAGATATCCAGAAAATAGTTCGTGACACCATACGCGAGATAGGTTATGACCATTCCGAATATGGCTTTGATGCGAATACCTGTGGTGTTATTGTAGCTCTCGATGAGCAGTCTAAGGATATTGCATTGGGTGTTGATACGGCGCTTGAAGTAAAAGAGCATATCGCAGAGGATGAGGAGCTTTCTAAGATTGGTGCAGGCGACCAGGGTATGATGTTTGGTTACGCTACCAATGAGACGGAGGAATATATGCCTTATCCGATTTCTCTTGCTCATAAATTGACCAAGCAGTTAACCAAGATTAGAAAGGATGGAACCTTAAATTATCTCCGTCCCGATGGTAAATCCCAGGTTACAGTAGAGTATGATGACACTGGGAAGCCAATTCATCTGAATGCAGTTGTGCTCTCCACTCAGCACAATGATGAGATTAGTATTGAGCAGCTGCGTAATGAAGTGAAGAAATTTGTTCTTGATCCGATTCTTCCTCAGGAATTAGTGGATGAGAAGACTAAGTTCTATATTAACCCGACGGGACGATTTGTAATTGGTGGACCCAACGGTGATAGTGGGTTAACCGGAAGAAAGATCATTGTTGATACCTATGGTGGTTATGCAAGACATGGCGGCGGTGCGTTCTCCGGTAAGGACTGTACTAAGGTGGACCGTTCAGCTTCCTATGCAGCACGTTATGTAGCTAAGAATCTGGTAGCGGCAGGGCTGGCTGATCGCTGTGAGATTCAAGTATCCTATGCTATCGGTGTATCAGAACCGACCTCAATCATGTTGGATACCTTCGGAACAGGCAAGTTATCCGAAGATGAATTAGTAGCAATTGTACGTAAGCATTTTGATCTTCGCCCGGCAGGTATCATTAAGATGCTTGATCTGCGCAGACCGATCTATAAGCAGACAGCTGCCTATGGTCATTTCGGCAGATTAGATCTTGATCTTCCTTGGGAGAGAACCGATAAGGCGGATGAGCTTAAAAAGTATCTTGCTTAATAAATGATACTATGAATAACCGGTGAATTTAAATAACCATGGACTACTTGTGTGACTCTGCTTTCAGGGGAACATTAGGTCCATGGTTTTTTGTCCTGATTCATTAGTAGAAGGATTATTGTCTGTTCTGTACTTCATGGAAACTTTAGAAAGGTTAGAGTAATTTTCTGTGCTTTTTCGTGGATTACATGCTATACTTAGTGTAAATAATGTGAAATGAAAATCAAATTCACATGGGAAGAACCGCGAAGTTCGCCCATTGGAGCGAACTCCTTGCATATGATATTTTTCATCACGCTAGAAAGGGATCAGGTGATATAGTTTGAGACTTAAGGACAGGCTATTGACTGCATTTTTTATAATGATAGCAATGCCCATTATGCTGCTTTTTGTTGCAGCCGGAACAATCATCAGCTTACAGACCAATTCAATCCAAGAGTCCTATGATGTAGAAGCTGACACCATCCAGATTATAACGAATCCGATTCAGATATTGAACCGTCTGACCAGAGGCATCTATAATGAAATCAAGCTCGCTGCATTAAAGGAGCCTCAGAAGCTGGAAAGTGAAACCTTCATTAACCATTTGAACGGAGAACTGATAGATAAATATTCATTTATCGCTGTCCGCAAGGATGATGAGTTTATCTATACCGGGAACGATGTGATGCTGAGCAATATAGAGAAATACCTTCAGAGATTCGGGGAATACAATACGGATGTCGATGGAGGAATGTATGTTAATGGAAGGAGTCCCTTCCTAGTGAAGGCTCAGGATTTTTATTTTACAGACGGAGCAGAAGGTACGGTATTTATCATTACTGATTTGAATACACTATTTCCGCAGATTAAGGCTCTGGCATCCCAGACTATGATCTCCTTTCTGTTTATTTTGATTTTTACTGCTTTGATCCTGATGCTCTGGATCTACCGAAGTATATTAAAGCCCCTGAATGTGTTAAGGATCGGTATGAGTCAGATCAAGGACGGAGATTTGGACTATTCCGTGCAGTCCGATACGGAGGATGAGATAGGACAGCTATGCGAGGATTTTGAAGAGATGCGCATTCGATTGAAGGAGCTGATCGATAATCGTTTGAAATATGAAGAGGATATCAAGGAATTAATCAGTAACATTTCGCATGATTTGAAAACTCCCTTAACTGCAATTCAAGGATATGCTGAGGGCTTGATCGACGGAGTGGCGGACTCACCCAAGAAGCAGGAGAAGTATATTCAGACAATATTAAGTAAGGCGAATGATATGGCCATTCTGGTAGATGAATTGTCTTTCTATACGAAGATCGATTGTAATACGATTCCTTATTCCTTCAAAGAGATTGACATTCGAGAGTATTTTGATGACTGTATTGAAGAAATCGGCCTAGATCTTGAGATGAAGAACGTTGAGGTCCAATATTACAATGAGCTTAATCAAAATACCAAGGTAGTGGCAGATGCAGAGCAGATTAAACGTGTTATTAATAACATCTTAGGGAATGCGGTAAAGTATCTGGATAAGCCCAAAGGCATCCTACAGCTTCGTCTACACGACATTGGTGCCTATGTGCAGGTTGAGATAGAGGATAACGGTGTCGGTATCCCTAAGTCAGATATACCATATATTTTTGACCGCTTCTATCGGGCAGATGCCTCCAGAAACTCGAAGAAGGGTGGAAGCGGTTTAGGACTTGCGATATCCCGGAAGATCATCGAGGATCATGCGGGTAAAATATGGGCGGTAAGTGAATTAGGCGTCGGAACAACCATCACCTTTACCATAAAGAAGAGCGATGGATCTGTAAAATAATTAAAAATATAGGTTCGAGTGTCATAAGCCAGAGCAATGATATGAATATATGAGCATATATATACATCTGGACTTGCCTTACCCTCATGCGGAATAAAGCATCCGCAATCGGCCGGTCTGCGCCATCTGCATACATATGCTCATATATTCACCGATTTGCATATTAGATGACTGATAACACCCGAACATACACCAATTTTCATTGTTTACATTAACCTATATTAATTAATAGATAGGTGGAATGCGAAAACTAGAGGGAACCTTGATTGAAAGGAGTATAAATATGAGCAAATTATTAATTATTGAAGACGAAGTAGCAATTGCGGAACTGGAAAAGGATTATCTTGAGTTGAGTGGGTTTGAGGTTGAGGTAGAGACTCACGGAGATGTAGGAGTCAGAAGAGCACTGGTAGAGGAGTATGATCTGGTAATTCTTGACCTGATGCTGCCGGGTATGGATGGCTTCGAGATATGCAAGAAGATACGCGAGGTAAAAAATATCCCTGTAATTATGGTATCAGCCAAGAGGGATGATATTGATAAAATCAGAGGACTTGGATTGGGTGCAGATGATTACATGACAAAGCCCTTCAGCCCGAGTGAGCTAGTAGCCCGAGTGAAGGCGCATCTGGCAAGGTATGAAAGACTGATCGGCTCCGGTATGAAAGAAAATGAAATCATTGAGATCCGTGGACTTAAGATAGATAAAACGGCAAGACGAGTATTTTTAAATGGGGAAGAGAAGATATTAACCACGAAGGAATTTGATCTGCTTACCTTCTTAGCCCAGAATCCGAATCATGTTTATACCAAGGATGAGCTTTTTCGAGATATATGGGATATGGAGTCGGTGGGAGATATTGCTACGGTTACCGTTCATATTAAGAAAATTCGTGAGAAGATTGAATATAATACATCGAAGCCACAATATATTGAAACCATCTGGGGTGTAGGTTATCGGTTTAAAGTATAATTTATTTTGGAGGGTATAATGAGTGAGTTATATAATCAGAGGGCATTGGAACTAAAGGCATTATCCGATCCGAATCGTCTGGTGATCTTAGATCAATTAAAGGACGGAGAGAGATGTGCCTGCAAAATCTTAGAACTGCTCAAAATATCACAACCGACGTTATCACATCATATGCGAATTTTATGCCAAGCGGGGTTAGTGAATTGCCGTAGAGAAGGTAAATGGATGCATTATCGATTAAATGGTGATAAATTCGTTGAGTTAAGTAAACTGATGGAGAGCTTTTGCGTGCAAAGTGCAAAGCTTGACATTTTCTTAACAAAATGTTAATATTATCTAAGCCAATTCAAAAGGGATCTCTAATGAAAAGGCATAGGTTAATATGAGATAAATCGTTCTGACGGCAGGTAATACCGGGTAAGAAGGCGATCCAATATGGTATATTCATATTCCCTATGTCATTATGGCATAGGGATTTTTTGTGTATGATAAGTGAAATGATTTACTAATTCATCTTGCTTAGTGAGTATAGAGAAACATTTAAGGAGGTTGTTAGGTTGGAGACAAGAATTGCATTGATCGGTATTATTGTGGAGGATATGGATGCAGTAGAGCGACTGAACGGATTGCTTCACGATTATGGACAGTATATTATCGGAAGAATGGGTATCCCTTATCGGGAGAAGAACATCAATATCATCAGTGTTGTTGTCAATGCAGAGGCTGATATTATCAGCACCTTGGCAGGCAAGCTCGGTATGATTAAGGGTGTTAATGTTAAAACGATATATTCTAAAAAGTAACTTTGGATACGCAAGCACAAAGTATAAGAACTAGGAGGCAATTTGGATGAAGAAATTAAGATTAATGATATTATTTGTAATGTGTATGCTGGTGTTCGCAGCCTGTACAGGTAAGAAGGATGAGGTTGTTAAGGAGGATACCACAGCAGAAGCATCGGTAACAATAGTACCAACAGCAGCTCCGGTAACGGAGACGATAGAAGAGGCTGACCCAACTCCACAAGTAGAACCGGTACAGAAGCTTGAGATTAAGATTGCAGCATTAAAGGGACCTACCGCAATCGGTATGGTTAAGGTTATGGAGGATAATACAACAGGAACTACTGCAAATAATTATAGCTTCAGTATTGCCGGTGCAGCAGATGAGATTAGTACGGGTCTGGTTAAAGGTGATTTTGATATTGCAGCGGTGCCTTGTAATCTTGCAGCTGTATTATACAATAAGACCAAAGGTCAGATTAAGCTGGCAGGTATTAATACCCTAGGCGTACTTTATATTGTAGAGACAGGGGAGAGCATTACTTCTGTAGAGGATCTAAAGGGGAAGACGATCTATTCCACCGGCCTTGGAACAACTCCTCAATTTACTTTAAACTATATATTGGCAGCTCACGGAATTGACCCAGAGAAGGATGTAACCATTGAATATAAGACCGAGGCTACGGAGGTTGCAGCTATTCTTAGTGACTCCGCGGATGCGATAGCCATGCTGCCACAGCCCTATGTAACAACGGTTATGATGAACAATGATAAAGTAAGGATAGCCCTTGATGTTGCCAAGGAATGGGAAACAGTCAGTGAGGATGGAAGTGGTGTTGTTACCGGTGTGGTGGTAGTTCGCAGTGAGTTTCTAGAGAATAACAAGGATGCCTTTGATGCTTTTATGAAGGAATATACAGCCTCAGCTACTTATGTAAATGAGAATATCGATGAGGCTAGTGCACTGGTTGAGAAATTTGATATCTTTAAGGCTGCTGTCATTAAGAAAGCCATTCCTTATTGCAATATCACACTGCTTCAGGGAGAGGATATGAAGACGAAGGTGAACGGTTATCTGACCGCACTTTACAATCAGAATCCTCAGGCTGTCGGTGGAGCAATTCCGACAGACGATTTTTACTATATGCAATAATAGATAATCGAAGGAGGAGGTGCTACCATGAAGGGTGCAAAGGCTTGGAGAGTATACGGTAGGAAGTATGGTCTAAAGGTGTTTGTTGTCTGTTTCTGGATCCTGATTTGGGAACTGGTCAGCAGAGGCGTTGGACATGAGCTTTTACTTGCTTCTCCTTTTGCCGTGATTAAGACCTTATTCGTTCTGGCTCAGAGTATAGATTTCTGGCAGACGATTTTATTCTCCTCCCTTCGTATTATCTTAGGATTTATATTAGCACTTGTTCTTGGAACATTACTTGCTGTATTGGGTTATCGTTTTCTCCTGGTTGAGGAGCTGGTATCACCAATCATTAAGATTATTAAGGCGATGCCGGTAGCATCCTTTATTATTCTTGCTTTGGTATGGATTAAGTCCAAGAATCTGTCCGTACTGATATCCTTTATGATGTTATTGCCTATGATTTATTCAAATGTAATGCAGGGGTTAAATACCGCCGACGAGAAACTGCTACAAATGGCACAGGTATTTCGAGTAGGGTTATTCGGGAAGCTGTTTGCCATCTACATCCCTTCTGTGAAGCCATTCCTAATGACGGCTATGATGGTAGGGCTTGGTTTCTGTTGGAAAGCAGGTATTGCTGCTGAAGTGATAGGGCTACCTACGGGCTCGATCGGAGCAAAGCTTTATGAAGCAAAATTATATCTGATGACCAAAGAGCTTCTGGCATGGACCATTGTTATCGTTATGATCAGCATCGTATTTGAGAAACTGGTTATGTTCCTAATGCGTCCGGAAAGGAGGTCCTAATGGCAATTGAAGTAATCCATATTACAAAACACTTTGGTGATCATATGCTGTTTGATGATCTAAACCTTACATTCATGGAAGGGCAGATGAACTGCCTGATGGGAGCCTCCGGTAGTGGCAAAAGTGCCTTGGTCAATATGTTACTGGGACTTATGAGACCGGATTCCGGCGAGATTAAAGGACTCTCCGGGAAGCGGATTGCTGCTGTATTCCAGGAGGATCGACTGATTGAACACTGGGATGCGGTTAAGAATATCAAGCTGGTATGCGGTAAGTCTATCTCGGAGCAACGAATTGAACAGGAGTTGAAACTGGTCGGCATTGAGGATTATGCTGATAAAGCAGTCAAATATTTCAGTGGCGGAATGAGACGAAGAGTGGCGATCGTACGTGCACTCCTTGCGAACAGTGACGTCCTGATCTTAGATGAACCCTTCAAGGGACTGGATGAGGCTTTGAAGGTTCGGGTGATCGAATATGTCATCGACAGAACGAAGGGTAAAACCGTACTACTTGTAACGCATGATAAAGAGGAAGTAAGCCGCTTGAGTGGGAATCTGTTTACCCTGTAAGACAGTACCCAAGCTGCATCTTTTGTTGATTCGAGCACATAATGGTTCTTATAGTTGTTTTTTTCTCTGTTTTCGGCTATAATACGTAATAATTATAACTGTATTTATATTAGGTTTTGTTAACGAAAAGAAAGAGGTATAATTTTATGCATATTACGATGACAGGCAATCTGGGTAGTGGTAAATCCACTATATGCAAGCTACTGAATGAGAAGTATCAGTATGAAATGTATTCTACAGGTAAGGTTCAACGAGAGCTGGCAAGACAGATGAATATGACCACTTTGGAGCTGAACCAGTTGATGTGCTCGGATAAGAAATACGATAAGATGATCGATGATGAGACAGCTAGGATCTCTAGAGACAATAAAGATAAGGACATCATCTTTGATTCAAGGCTTGCTTGGCATTTTGTGGAACATTCCTTTAAGGTATTCGTATCGGTAAGCTTAGAGGTTGCAGCGGAACGTGTCATGAATGACCAGCGCGGTGCTGAAGAGAAATATTCTTCCTTGGAGGAAGCCAAGAAGCTCTTAGCAGAACGAGCTGCGACAGAGAAGGTACGCTATAAGGATATCTATAATCTGAATTATATGGATTTTACCAATTACAATCTTATCATCGACAGTACCTATTGTACTCAGGATAAGATTGCGGAGATCGTTCTTAAAGAAGCGAAGGCTTATGAGGAACAATATGAAAAGACAGGTAAGGAGACTACCAAGATGTTGGTATCTCCAAGACGACTTATTAAGGAAGCAGAGATTACACAAGCAGACAAGATGGCGGTAGCTGACTTGGTTCAGGAATATGCGAAGAGTTATGCAATCAATAATACAGTTCTGGTTACGAAAGAGGAAGATGATTATACCGTTGTGGAAGGCTCGCAGTATGCATTAGCAGCATACCTGGCGGAGGTACCCTATGTTCCTATTGAGACAGTAGGTTAGTTTGGATTTTGCGAAGCAAATTAGCATTTGCGAGTCATAAAATAACATAATTATTTCTTGAAATACAATATGTTACAAAACACTGGAAAATTCGATATGCATACTTTCCAGTACATGATAATTTTAGCTTTATTTTTACATGTATTCCCCAAGGATATTAGCAGACGTTTGACAGACAATAAATACAAGAGAGTTCATTCTAGAATGAATTCTCTTTTTGATTCAGTTTGTTGTTAATCAAAGGAGGTGACGTCTTGAAGTCGATCTGGGAGAAATTATTGAGAATTAAAGGTCCAATTATAATGATATTGATTACAATCGGAGTATATCTGAGTTTTAAATATTTACTCAGTCTGATACTGCCTTTTTTAGTTGCTTATTTTTTTGCCTGGATTATCAGACCGGTAACGGAGACCTTATACCGGCGCTTCCGATTGCCTCGTATCCTTGGTGGGACATTATCGTTGTTCCTGTTATTTGCTGTGTTCGGGACCAGCATCTGTCTACTGGTTAATATTCTGATTAAACAAGCAATCTCCTTTATTCGTAATCTTCCCATCTATCTCAGTATGATTGCTGACAAGCTGGACCATATCTGCTTGGGCTGTGATGAGCTCTTTGGTCTGGAGGAGGGAACACTTCGCGGTATGGTGGATGATAACCTGATGCAGACAGTAAACCGAGTGAAAAGTAATCTGATGCCACAGGTTACAGAGCATACCATATCGTTTACGATTGGACTGGTCGCTTTCCTTGGAATTCTGCTGATCATCTTCGTATCAGCGGTGCTAATTGTAAAAGAGCTGCCGAGCTTTCAAGAGAAGTATAGTAACCATAGTCTATATAAGGATTTTCATAGAATTACAGGGAAGCTGTCAGAAGCAGGAGCTGCGTATCTGCGTTCCCAGTTGATTATCATGATTATTGTGGCATTAATCTGTGTGCTGGCTCTGACCCTGCTGCACAATGATTATGCAGTATTGCTCGGACTGGGAATAGCGATTATGGATGCGCTACCGGTGATCGGAAGTGGCATTATATTCATACCCTGGGCTATCATTAAGTTGATGAACGGCAACATCTATGAGGCCGCTATCTTAATCACGGTCTATCTGGTGTGTCAGATTATTCGCGAAGTACTGGAACCTAAGCTGATTGGTAACCGCATCGGTATTAAGCCTCTATACACATTAATTTCTATGTATATTGGTGTAAAGCTGTTCTCCTTAATGGGCTTCGTCCTTGGACCGATTGGACTCGTAATCATCATCACCATCTATAAAGTCGTGAATGAGAAAACCGAGGAGATTGCGAATGCCAAGACTATTACTTATAATGAAGATTAGAGAGATAAAGAATAAAAAGCGAAGGGCTTGCGTCGAATTTGATGCAAGCCACTATCTTTTATATTAGAAGGTATTAATGGTGAGAATGAATTGGATACATATTTTTAAACTCGGTCGGAGCGATTCATAAAAGAAAGCAATTAATGCGTTGTAAAAAGCATATTATTAGGTGCCGAAACGATAAAAATAGATTAATATTAGAATATAGTAAGGCTTCTGCATTGGCATGGATACGGTAATTCATATTTTAAATAAATCATAGGAGTAGGAAAGGGACAAAGAAAATGGAAAAGAATATGTTAGGAACGGACATAGTGACACAAATCGGCATCTTATGTCATGATATCGAGAAAACAGCTCAGGCATATGCGGATTTACTTGGGGTAGAGAAGCCGGAGATTTACATGACAGGTACTCCGGATATTGCAAAGACAAAATATCAGGGTGAAGACACGCCGGCACGCACCAAGCAAGCCTTTTTTCATGTAGGTCCCAATATTGACATTGAGCTTCTTGAGCCGGATCATGCGCCTAGTACCTGGCGTCATGATTTAGATACCAATGGTGAAGGCGTTCACCACATCGCATTTAATATCAATGGAATGCAAAAGATTGTTGAAAAGTTTGAGAAGAATGGTATGAAGGAGATTCAGAAGGGTGAATGGATCGGAGGACGTTATTCTTATATCGATGCTAAGGATGATCTTAAGCTGACATTAGAGCTTCTTGAGATAGAAAGAGGTATCCTATGAGAATTGGTGGAGGAATTGAAAAGCCCTACACGAATCCGGAGGAATGGATTGCACTGGTGAAGGATCTGAACTACAGTGCGGTGCTTGTTCCGGTAAGCAATCGTGCTTCGAAGGAAGAAAAGAGAGATTATTTAAGTTATATCGATCGATATCACCTGATACTTGGCGAGGTGGGAGTCTGGAGAAATCCTCTCTCTGTCAATCAGGAAGAACGCAAGGCTTCCCTTGAGTATTGCAAGCAACAATTATCTCTGGCAGAAGAAATGGGTGCAAATTGCTGTGTAAATGTTGCCGGAGCCAGAGGAGAGAACTGGGCTGGGTTCTATCAGGATAATTATACGGAGGATACCTATGCCTTAATCGTAGATACGGTGCGGGAGATTATCGATGGTGTCAAGCCGGAGAGGACCTTTTATACACTAGAGCCCATGCCTTGGATGGTACCTGATTCACCGGAGGCTTATCTGAAGCTCCTAAAGGATGTGGACAGAAGTGCATTCGCAGTACATCTAGATTTCACTAATATGATTAATGACCCTAGAAAATATGTCTACAGCACGGATTATATCCGAGAATGCTTCGAGAAGCTTGGTCCTTATGTAAAGAGTATTCATATCAAGGATGCGAATATGAGAGAGGTCTATCCCTGCAGCATCGAAGAGTGTATGCCCGGTAAGGGAACCTTTGATTACGGATCCATATTACGTTTGGTTGAAGGTTTGGGCAGAGATACAACTGCGTTCGTAGAGCATTTGCAGACCTATGAGGAGTATAAGGAAGCTGTTCATTATATCAGAGGGGTTGCAAAGCAAGAAAATATAACAATATTATAGACACTAGTCATGACAAACAACGATTGATTTAAATAACTTGCTTCAGGGACATTTGAAGATCACACATAACATTATTGTATAGGATATCCTGACGCCGGTGGTGTCGGGATATCTTTTTCTGTCTATATCTGCTTGACAAAGCGGAGGTTCTGGCATACAATAATCAATCATAAGTATGTTTGTTAAATTGCGAAGAAGAGGAATAGTAGATACTTATCATATCCCAGAGAGAGAAGCATTGCTGAAAGCTTCTTATCATGATATTATCGAACCGGCCTTGGAGCATTGCATGAATGGAGTGATTGAGCTCCCCGAAATGCAACGTAATCCGGCGTTAACGGAGGAAAAGAGAACTGCTTAAGCAGCAGTTAATTAGGGTGGTACCGCCGAGTCTTTCGGTCCCTTGCGGATAGAAGGGCTTTTTTGTTGTTTAAAAAAGGAGCAAAAGGCTGATATTAATCAAAACATGATAAGCTACAGCTAAGTTATATAAGGTATGAAGTGTAAGAATACAAGACGAATTAACCTACAAATGAATTGTGAATAAGATTAGTAGTTATTAATTCGCTTGTCATGATTAAGAATTGAAGGAGAGAGAAAATTATGGCACAGGATAAGAAGCTGGTTGAAGCGATTACCTCAATGGATGTAGATTTTGCCCAGTGGTACACAGATGTGGTGAAGAAAGCGGAGCTGATTGAATACTCCAGCATTAGAGGTTGCATGATTCTGAGACCTCTTGGTTATGCAATCTGGGAGAATGTCCAGAAGCAGTTGGATGCAGATTTTAAAGATACCGGAGTAGAGAATGTATACATGCCGATGTTCATTCCCGAGAGCTTGTTACAGAAGGAGAAGGATCATGTCGAGGGCTTCGCACCTGAGGTTGCCTGGGTTACCCATGGTGGCGGCGAGCTGTTACAGGAGAGAATGTGTGTAAGACCAACCTCAGAGACTCTGTTCTGCGATTTGTATGCGAAGATTATCCAGTCTCATAGGGACCTTCCCAAATTATACAACCAATGGTGTTCTGTAGTGCGTTGGGAGAAGACTACCAGACCGTTCCTTCGTTCCATGGAATTCTTATGGCAGGAGGGTCATACTGCTCATGCTACTGCTGAGGAAGCCGAGGAGAGAACAGTCCAGATGCTTAATGTTTATGCAGATTTCTGTGAGAGAGTTCTTGCTATTCCTATGATTAAGGGACGTAAAAGCGAGAAAGAGAAGTTTGCAGGTGCTCATGCAACTTATACCATTGAAGCATTAATGCATGACGGTAAGGCTTTGCAGTCCGGCACCAGTCATAATTTTGGCGACGGCTTTGCTCATGCTTTTGACATTAAGTATGCAGATAAGAATAATACCTTGCAGTATGTTCACCAGACCTCCTGGGGTATGTCCACCAGAATCATTGGTGCGATTATCATGGTACATGGTGATGATAGCGGCTTAGTATTACCTCCGAGAATCGCTCCTACACAGATTATGATTATACCGATTAATCAGAACAAGGAAGGCGTTCTTGATAAGGCTTATGAGCTGAAGAAGAGACTCAGCTCCTTTAAGGTAAAGGTTGACGATTCCGATAAGAGTCCAGGTTGGAAATTCAGCGAGCAGGAGATGCGCGGAGTTCCGATCCGTATAGAAATCGGACCCAAGGATATAGAAGCAAATCAAGCAGTCATTGTTCGTAGAGATACCAGAGAGAAGACCATTGTATCCCTGGATGAGATTGAAGTTAAGGCTGGCGAGATCTTAGAGAAGATGCAGTCCGATATGCTAGAGAGAGCGAGAAACCATCGCGATACCCATACTTATACCGCAGCTTCGATGGAAGAGTTCGAGAAGACTATCGCTGAGAAGCCTGGTTTTGTTAAGGCGATGTGGTGTCAGGATGAGGCTTGTGAGAAGGAAATCAAAGAGAAAACCGGTGCAACCTCCCGCTGTATGCCATTTGAGCAGGAGCATATCGCAGACACCTGTGTATGCTGCGGCAAGCCGGCTAAGGTTATGGCTTACTGGGGTAAGGCATATTAGAAGAATATCATTATTATAATATAACAAAGTCTGTACTAAAGCGGTTATTGAGAACAGGTGTGGTCTTGTTCTGCATCACAGCGATTGGTACAGACTTTTTATTCATAAAATGTGAATTGTTAATCGATTCACTTTGTTGACCCTATTATCCTTGAAATAAGAACAACGCTTTGCTATAATCGGAATAGATTTATCAAGAGGAGTATGCCCATGAAGTTTCAAATACCTAAAAAAGTGAATGATATTATAGATGAGCTGATACAGCATGGCTATGAAGCTTATGCGGTAGGTGGTTGTGTTCGGGATATGGTTCTGGGTAGAGAGCCGGAGGATTGGGATATTACTACTTCAGCCACACCTTATGAGGTGAAAAAGATATTCCGCAGAACCGTGGATACGGGAATTGTTCACGGCACAGTTACGGTATTAATAGACAAGGAGCATTATGAGGTTACCACCTATCGATTGGATGGAGAATATGAGGATAACCGACACCCGAAGCAGGTGGAGTTTACCTCAAGCCTAACAGAAGATCTTAAGCGCAGGGATTTCACTATTAATGCGATGGCCTATAATGAGCAGGAAGGTTTTATTGATCTCTTTGGTGGTATGGAGGATCTGAAGATTGGATTGATCCGCTGCGTTGGTAGTGCCGAGGAGCGTTTTGATGAGGATGCTCTTCGTATTCTGCGGGCGGTGCGCTTTTCTGCACAGCTTGGTTTCACAATAGAGGAAGCTACCCTGCAGGCGATACGTGATAAAGCAGAGAATCTGAATCATATTAGTGCGGAACGTATTCGAGTGGAGATGACAAAGCTATTATTATCCGATTATCCTGACCGACTTCGACTACTTTATGAGATAGGGATAACCAAGGTTATTCTTCCAGAGTTTGATACCATGATGAAAACCGAACAAAATAATATTCATCATATTTATAGCGTGGGTGATCATACGGTACAAGCAGTAACCGAGATCGGAGGAAGATTGAAGGAGCACCGCTTCGAGACCAGAGAAAGAACCATTTTACGCTGGACGATGCTGCTTCATGATGTGGATAAGCCGAATACCGTTACCATTGGGAAGGATGGACAAAATCATTTCTATGGGCATCAGGAAAAGGGAGCAATAACGGCAAAGAATATCTTACGGCGCTTAAAATTTGACAATGATACCATCGATGCGGTGGTGCATCTAATCCGCTGGCATGATTACCGCTTTGTCCTGACACCTTCGGGCATGCGTAAGGCTGCATCGAAGATCGGTAAGGAGTATATGGAGCTGCTCTTCGAGGTAAATAGGGCAGACACCTCAGCGAAGAACCCTCATCATACCCAGGAAAAATACGAGCGGCTCGCAGTGGCTAGGCAGCTTTACCAGGATATTGTTAATAAAGAGGAATGCGTCAATCTGAAAGAGCTTGAAATCAATGGTAAGGACCTGATCGCCATCGGTATGAGACCCGGCAAGGTGATGGGCGAGATTTTGAACGAACTGCTATCAGAGGTTTTGGATAATCCGTCATTGAATGACCGTGATATTCTCTTTGCTATGGCAAAAGAGAAGATGAGGGAACACAAGGTAATGTAAGGCGTCGAAAATCTCAGGATAGATCATATAGTATCAATCGCTAGCTCCTTGCTTCTACATGGCTATTACGGACTTATCGTTCGGGATGGCAAATGGAAGCCGGGAGTTATTTTTGTATAAAACTTTTCCGAAAGCCTCAATAGAAGTAATCATGAATTAGAATTTCACAACATAATATTAGTAAGACGGGTTCATCATTATAAGGATGCTTGCGATACCCCAGATTAGCTCGTCATCTACAATGCTATGCTATTGAG
>JAQZBA010000354.1 GCA_029239365.1 Herbinix sp.
AATATCTGGAGGGAAAAAAGCACAGGTACGTTACTTATGAAAAAGGTGCAAGAATGTACGGCCTTCCGTATTGGACCTTTGTAAATCTGGCCAAGGATGCAAAAGCAACCTGGCCTCTACGAAAAACAGCTATGGTAGATATTGATTTGCTCGACAATTACATTGATGAGCACTGTGTTGAGAAACCAGAAAGAGAGGAAAAGAGTATGGCAAGAACACGTAAGGTAGTAGAGAATTTAGAAGATTTAGTAAAGGAAAAAAAGAAGAAATATGTTAGATATGCCGAGGGTGCAGAGCTTTATTCCATGGGACTACACAGCTTTCAAAAACTTGCTAAAGATGCGGGTGCAATTAGGAAAGTAAAAGGAATCGTACTTGTAAATACCGAGAAAGTTGATGCTTTTATCGAGTCGTTTGAAGAGGAGGTTTATTAATTATGTGTACAACAAACAAAGTATGTCGGGTGATTTCAGTCTCAAATCAGAAGGGTGGAGTTGGTAAGACTGTCACTTGTGTAAACTTAGGGATTGGCCTGACACGAGAAGGGAAAAGGGTTTTATTGATTGATGCGGATCCTCAGGGATCCTTGACGATTAGTCTTGGTTTCCAGGAACCAGACAAGCTGGAGTATTCTCTGGCAACTGTCATGATGAAGATTATCAATGACGAATCCTTCAATGTGCAGGACGGTATTATCCATCATGAAGAAGGAGTGGATATCCTTCCTGGCAATATTGAATTATCAGGACTTGAGGTATCATTAACTGGTGTTATTAGTAGAGAAACAATTTTGAGAGAATATGTGGAGTAGGCAAAGAAAGATTATGACTATATAATTATTGATTGTATGCCTTCACTTGGAATGTTGACCATTAATGCGCTGTCATGTGCGGATTCTGTACTGGTACAGGCGGCTTATCTGCCGGTAAAGGGACTACAGCAGTTGATCAAGACTATTGGAAGAGTAAAGCGTCAGCTTAATCCGAGGCTTCAGATTGAAGGAATTCTGCTCACCATGGTCGATAATAGAACAAATTATGCAAAGGATATCTCTACGCAGGTATATGAGGCTTATTCTCTTAGTGTAAATGTATTTGATATAGAAATTCCAATGTCAGTTAGAGCTGCGGAAATTAGCGCAGAGGGAAGCAGCATTTATGTATATGATCCTAAAGGAAAAGCAGCATTTGCTTACACCTCATTGATTAAGGAGGTTATGGACCATGAGTGCTAAGAGACCAGGACAAAAAATCACAATGACCAGTATAGACGAGCTTTTATGTGTTCCAGAGACTGAGGGCACTATAGATATTGATGTAAATGCGATTTATCCCTTTGAGAATCATCCTTTCAAGGTTGTAGACGACGAGAAAATGGATGAATTGGTGGAAAGTATTAAGACAAGTGGTGTGCTTACACCGGTCCTTGTAAGACCAGATGATGAAGGCACCTATGAAATGATATCTGGGCATAGAAGGCTTCATGCTGCGAAGCGAGCTGGACTTAGGAAGATACCGGCAATTGTGAAGGAACTTACTAATGACGAAGCCACGATTGCGATGGTTGATGCGAATGTACAGAGAGAAGAGGTACTGCCGAGTGAGAAAGCATTTGCATTTAGGATGAAATTAGAAGCTATAAAGAGGCAGGGCATGAGGAGAGAATTTACTTCCCCCCAAAACGGGGGGAGGTTGGATGATGATTCATCGAGAAACAAAGGTCGTAGATTGGAAGCTGCTGATATAATTGGACAATCTGTTGGGACAAGCGGAACTCAAGTTCAAAGATTCGTAAGACTTACAGAATTAGTACCGCGTTTACTTCAGATGGTTGATAAAAAGAGTTTAGCTGTTTCTGTAGGTGTGGAACTTTCATTTCTTAATAAAGACCTGCAACAATGGGTTTACGAGTATATCAAAGAGAATGGTATGATTCGCCAGGAACAGCTGATGGTACTTCGGAATTATCGTGAGGATAGTACGATGACGCAGGAAATGTTGATTGAACTTTTGAATGGATGCGTTTCTACATTATTTACTTCCAAGAAGATTACCTTGAATGAGAGGAAGCTTAAGAAATACTTCCCGGCATATTATTCAAAGGCCGCGATGGAGCAAGTCATTACAAGCTTATTGGAACAGTGGAAGGATGCTCAGGAAGGAGAAGCAGATGAATGAAATCATAAAGATCAAATCAGATTACTTTTATAAAACACAAGCAAATCAGTTTAGCTTTATCCGGATTCCAAAGGAGTTGGTGACAGGGGAGATGTTCTCGTCCCTGTCCATACCAACAAAAATTCTATATGGCATGATGCTCGATCGAATGAGTATGGCTGGTAGAAATCAATGGCTTGATTGTAATAACAGGGCGTATATTATTTATCCGGTGGCAGATATTCAGGCTGATATGAACATCTCAAAGCGGAAGGCTTCGGATTATTTGAATGAGCTTGAAGGTATAGGTCTGATTAAACGAAAGCAGCAAGGTAAGGGCTTGCCAAATCACATATATGTTATGAATTTTGCGGAAACTAATTAAGGAGAGTGAAGTGCAGAATCTGCACTTCACTAAAGGAAGGAGGAAATAGTTTGAGGGACAAAATCATCTTTAATTATTTCTATGGCGATGAAGCGGATATGCTCAGTTTCTACAGAATACCGAAGCTCCTTTTTACAAATGATTATTTCAAGGCACTATCAACAGAAGCAAAAGTGCTTTACGGACTGATGCTGGATAGAATGGCTTTATCTCAGAAGAATAAATGGTTTGATGAGGAGAATCGTACATATATCTACTTTACCGTGGAAAACACCATGGAACTTTTGAATTGCCGGAAGAATAAAGCTATCGATACGATTAAGGAACTTGACGTAGAAACAGGTATAGGTCTTATAGAAAAGAAGCGTCAGTGGAATCAAAAGCCTACGATTATCTATGTAAAAAGCTTTATGTTGGAAGAGCAAAAGACCGATAGTCAGACGGATAATGTATCTGCTCTGAAGTTTGTAAAACCAACTTCTGAGACTGTGGATAACTTTTCAGAGGTGGGAAAAACCAACTCCAAGAGGTTGGGAAAATCAACTTCTACAGGTTTGAAAAACCAACTTTTAGAGGTTGGAAAAAGGGACTCTAATAATACTAAAGAAAATAATACTGAGAATAATAATACTAATCTAATCATATCAGCAGATGTTGATGGTGGATTGGATACATATAAGGCCTATTCAATAATCATAAAAAAGAATCTGGATTGGGATATTTTGTGCGAAATGTATCCTTACGACAATGAACTTCTTGAGGGAATCTATGACCTAATTCTTGAAACAGTACTTTGTAAGAATGACACTATTCTAATTGCTAGGAACGAATATCCGGTGGAGTTGGTGAAGTCAAAATTTTTTAAGCTTAATATGTCCCACATCGAGTATGTGATTGACTGTTTGGAAAAGAATGCGTCAAAAGTTTGTAATATTAAAAAGTATATATTAGCTGCACTTTTTAATGCACCGACAACAATCAGTGGATATTATCAGGCAGAAGTTAATCATGATAAGCCATAGTATGTCAGTATGTAAAGAACCATATGAACATGAGGATATAGTGTGTTGGATGCTGAAAAAGCATGGCATTTCGCGATTGTAAAGCATGTAACTTAACAATTCATGTACAAAGGGGAGATTATTATTGGCATGACTGATATAGGTGGAAATAATTTTACAGGTATGACACTGGAAATGACGAAGGGATTATGAGTTTAGGATCTCGAAATAGATGATGGAGTATCAAATTCCTTTGTAATACATATATTAAATATGAACGTAAACAAAATGCATGTAAAATAATGAGAAATATATAATATAGTCAACAAAATATTGACTTTATAATTCAGTAATGCTATAATGAAAATCCAAGAAAAGGAGGACGATGTCATGTACGCAATGGATTTTGCTCAGGTAGGAGCTAATATACAGGAAAAGTTAGTTAAAATGGAAATGACTCAACAGAGCTTAGCAGATGCTCTTGGTATCTCAAAACAGGTTATGAAT
>JAQZBA010000355.1 GCA_029239365.1 Herbinix sp.
CATTGATGAACATGGCAACCGTTCTTCTGAGATATATGAATCTGCCATATGCTTTTATATAACAGAAGGTGTTAGCGATGTAACACCTCCAGTTATTACAGCTATTAGTATCGATAAGAATGGATTAGCTCTAGTACCTGAAGATACAATTACTCTTTCATTTAAAGCAGACGATGAATCAGCAATAGGTTCTGTTTTTGCAAGTTTTAGGTATGAAACTAACCAAAGTAATTTCCAAGTATTCGGTGCCTCTAGTCAAACAGGTACAGTAACTTATAATAATCTAACCGGTAATTATGATGCTGTATTAGCTATATCCTCAAATCTTAAGGTGTATCCAGGTAAATGGTCTTTATACACACTTGAAGTATTTGATGTATATAATAATTCTTCTTACTACTACAATTATGATCTAGTGTGGAATGATGAACTAAAAAAATATATTACTCCAACAAAAAGTGATTTGGGTTTTTTAATAGCTGAATCAGGGATGGATACTACACCTCCTGTGATTTCCGAGATAAGTATTGATAAGAATGGTGAGACATTAAAATGCAGCGAAAGTTTTATACTATCCTTTAAAGCAGAGGATGAAACTAATATTAATCGGATTCAAGTATACTTAAAAAATTTTGCGCTTAATGCAGATGCGACCTTATATAATGCTGATATAAATGACGGAACACTCAAATTTAATATTGAATCCGGAAAATATGAGATTGAATATACAGTTCCTAATACCATGATAATCGGTGAATGGTGCTTAGCCTCGCTGTTCGTGTACAATGAGAATAACATCTTTTCTCACTATGACAATATTGAAACAACTTTTATTCCAGATCTCAACAAAACAATAGATACACTAAAACAAAACTTAACATTCAACGTATTCGAGGATACAAATGTTACAATAGCAAGTAGCGTGGATGGTAATGGAAGTATTAACCCTAGCGGTTATATCGCCGTTGAAAAAAATGCTGATCAGATTTTCCGTATACGTGCAAATAACGGTTGTATCATATCTGATGTAAAAATTGATGGAATTAGTGTTGGTGCTCGTAATTCCTATACATTTGAGGATGTTACTGCCTCACATACAATCCAAGCCTTCTTTATTCCCATTCCTTCCGAGAACAATAATGCTAATGGAGGTAATGGTGGATTCTTTGGTGGTGGCGGTGGTGGCGGCGGTGGCGGTGCTCCAGCTAATAGTGTTACCCCTACACCAATTGCGCCTGAAGAAAGCAATATGATAGAGAAAACTACAAATATGTCTAGTAGTAAGGACTGGGAAGACTTCGTAACGCGACTATCCAAAAGCGATAGCGATATCAATGAACTCAACATTACCCTTGAAGGTACAAGTGTCATTCCTCAAACTGCAATCCAACAAATACAAGACATAAATATTGACTTGAATATCAATTTGGAAAATGGCATAACATGGATTATTAAGGGAAGTTCAATAACCAATTCATCTATAGGTGATATCGATTTAGATATTGTCACTGATGCTACTAATATATCATCATTGCTTCTTCCGTCAGACACTAAGGACGAAGCTTCTATTCAACTAAGTCTCAAGCATAACGGAAACTTTGGTTTTGAAGCCGATGTTATTTTACCTGTCAATGTTGAGGATGCCGGAAAGATTGCTACTCTTTATTATTATAATCCGGCAGTTGGCAAGTTCGAGTATTTGTCCTCCAATAAAGTTAGTAGTGACGGAACTATATCCATTCATTTTAGTCATGCATCAGATTACGTTATTGTGATTGGCAACAAGCTTCATATTACTCCTACTTTATCAAAAGAGATCTCCCTTAATACAAACAAAGAGACTTTATATCTTGGAGGTACCGAAGTAACTAATAAGCTATCTGTTATATTACCACCATCGCTTACTACTGCGCTTGCAAATGGTTATGTGGATTATAATGTAACCTACAGCTCAAACAAGAGCTCTGTAGCCTCTGTATCAAGTACGGGAGTAATTACAGCCAAGAGCATCGGAAAAGCAACCATAATAACAACTGTTAGCATTGGTGATATTACCACTTCTTTTAAAACAGAGATCAATGTAAAGAAAGCGTACTTCAGGTTTTTAAGCTATGAAAATAGTATGAAGATTGGCGATTCAATGAATTTTATTTTTAAAGCGAATGGATATGACATATCCGAGATTTCTTGGTATACAACTGAAAAAAACATTGTGAATGTAGGCAAAAACAAAGGAAAACTTAATGTTGCCGTGACAGCAGTGTCTACAGGAACTGATTACTTAGTTGTTAAGCTAATCGATACTAAGGGAAAAGTATATACGGAACAAATTAAGATAGTAGTAAAATAAATTTTATTTATTGTTTACTAAAGTAATTCTTCTTCCGTTGATTGTTATTTATATACCATATTTATAAATTCCTGCGATAAAACGCCTTGTAAACACATAGTTTACAAGGCGTTTTATTATGAACTTGGTTATTCATAATCTCTATCTATATGCTTATATCATCCTTACCCCTAATCTCTTTATCTTTCACCCTCCCTCATTAACTTAGTTTAATATTTCATTAAGATTTGGCTTTCTCTGTTGTAAATCCTTGGTATTTCTGTATAATGTTCCTATAAATATAAGTTAGGTGGAGAGATATGGAAGAATTATTTAATGATTTAGAGAGCTTGCACAACAAGGCTAAGTCTCTTCTTGTAATAATCCTCGTTGCATCAGCCGTATTCACAATTATTATACTGATCGTATTAGCAGCTTTAGGGGTGACTCAGGGAATATTATTCTTAACAGTCCTACTGAGTATTTGTTTTTGTCTTCTTCTGGCAAAAGTAACCGGCTTCTTTCAAGTGAATAAGGATTACCGCGCCAATTTTAAAGCTACCTTGATCGAAGTTCCCTTTCGCAACGCATTTACTCAGGTGATTTATAATGGAAAAGAAGGAATTGATCAAGAAGTGATTAGAAAGACCGGGATTATGACCTTAGGCAATCGTTACCATAGCAATGACTATGTTCAGGGTTACTACAGGGATGTCAGATTCGAACGTTCGGATGTTAAGATCCAACAGCATGTGAGTACAGGCAAAACCTCCTATACCATTACCTATCTGCATGGACGATGGCTTATCTTCGAGTTTAATAAGGATTTTCATTTTGATATGCAGATTATTAGCAAGGAATTCTCCGCCTCGCAGAAGAAAAATTCCATCTTTACTGGGTCGGAAGAACGCCGTCATAGAATTGAGCTAGAGGATATCGATTTTAATGAGAACTTCCAGGTGTTCTGTCAAGACGAGCATGAGGCATACTATATCCTTACTCCCCGGTTCATGCAAATACTAAAGGATTTGAATACTTCGATGGATGGTTCCTTTATGTTAGGTTTTGTTGATAACCAATTACATGTGGCGATCCATAATTCAAAAGACGCAATGGAACCGAAGCTCTTTGATGATCTTGATCTTGGTGCAATAAAGGCAGAGGTTCAGAAAGAAATCAATGTTATCATCGATATCATTGAAGGGTTAGCTCTCGACAGAAATATCTTTAAACAAGAAGGGGAAAAATAATATGAACATGCTATTAGTATTAATCTTCACTGGCATCATAGTAGCTGTAGTAGTGATCTCTACGATATTTATCTGGTATGTCGCTACCATGAATAGCCTTAGGCGTACTGAAATTAAAGTACAGGAGTCACTATCAGACATCGATGTAGCATTGATGAAGCGACATGATGTACTAATGAAAATGCTGGACATCAGCAAGAGTTTTGCGCAATTTGAGAAAGATACGATGCTGGAGACCATCCGTCTGCGTTCCGGTATGAGTATAAATGAACGCAACCAGGCCACAGAAGCAATGGATCATGCGAGTCATATCCTTCAGGCGGTTGCTGAGAACTATCCTGAGCTAAGATCTAATGAGAATTTTAAACAGTTACAGCTCTCTGTTATGGATGTTGAGGAACACCTACAGGCTGCAAGACGCCTTTATAATGGCAATGTATCTAATCTGAATCAGAAGATCGTTAGCTT
>JAQZBA010000356.1 GCA_029239365.1 Herbinix sp.
AGGAACATATTTATATTGCTATCGATTTGAAGTCATTTTATGCCTCCGTTGAGTGTATCGAAAGAGGATTAAATCCTCTGACTACCAACCTTGTTGTAGCGGATCCGGCTCGTACAGAAAAAACCATCTGTCTTGCCGTATCTCCATCTCTAAAGACATATGGAATACCTGGCAGAGCCCGGCTATTTGAGGTTCAACAGAAACTAAAGGAAGTAAAACAACATACAGGAAAAGAGGTAGAATATATCATTGCGCCACCTCAGATGGCACGTTATATTGAAGTATCCGCAGATATTTATGCGACTTATCTGAAATACATCAGTCCGGAAGATATTCATGTATACAGCATAGATGAGTGTTTTATGGATGTAACGAATTATCTGAACCTTTATCAGCTGTCTGCAAAGGAACTTGCGGTGAAAATGATTCATGATGTACTTAAGAAGACTGGAATCACAGCAACTGCAGGAATCGGAACCAACCTGTATCTGTGTAAGATTGCTATGGATATCGTCGCAAAACATGTAGAAGCTGATGCAAGCGGAGTGCGTATTGCTGAACTAGATGAGCTGACTTATCGCAGATTATTGTGGGATCACAGACCGATTACAGATTTCTGGAGAATTGGCGGTGGTATTGCTAAAAGACTTGAAAATAACGGTCTGAACACGATGGGTGATATTGCCAGAGCATCACTGCTTAATGAGGATCTATTATATAGAATGCTTGGCATTGATGCTGAACTATTGATTGACCATGCATGGGGATATGAACCATGTAGTATGGAAGAAATCAAATCCTATCAGCCCAGCACAAACAGTATATCTTCGGGACAAGTTTTACAGTATCCCTATGATTTTCATAAGGCAAGAATTATTGTGCAGGAAATGACGGATATGCTGATACTTGACCTAGTGGATAAGGGACTGGTCACAGATAGTCTGACATTGACCATTGGTTATGATAGGTGCAGCGTCGATGAAGGAAAATACAAAGGAGAGGTTACTTATGACCGTTATGGAAGAGCAATCCCCAAAGCTGCTCATGGTACTGCGAATCTTGGTACGACAAGCAGCAGTACCAAGAAAATCACGTCGGCGGTTATGGAGCTATACGATCGAATCGTATCGAAGGAACTTATGGTCAGGCGGGTGACTCTATGTGCCAATCATCTTGTGGAAGAGAGATATGAGCAGTATGATTTATTCACAGATCCGGCAGAACAGGCAAAAGATCGTAAGATACAGGAAGCCATGCTTAGTATAAAAAAGAAATATGGGAAAAATGCCATTTTGAAAGGTATAAATTTTGAAGATGGCGCCACAACCAAGGAAAGAAACAATCAGATTGGCGGTCATAAAGCATAGGGGTTATAAGTGCGAAAATCAAGATTTTTCACAAGTGAATTATGAATACAATTCATCTTGCAAATCTTATACTACCGCCAATATTCGTGGGGTATCGGTAAAACGGAGGGTGTTGTATGGTAAAGAATCCAGTATCATTGGATGACAAGATTACACATAAATATGATGACATCATTAATATTGACTACCCATTAAAAAGCTCAGATGTAATCAAACATCCAAGAATGCAGGTAGAAGACCGGGCAAAGATATTTGCTCCTTTTGCAGCACTAAAGGGCTATGAGGAGGCAATCGCAGGCAAACAAAAAATCGTTGTGCCTCGGATTGAGATGTCAGAGGAAGCAAAAGAGTATCTGGATTTACAGATGGGAAAGATTGAGGGGATGCTACTTAGCGGGCTGCACCCAATCATTACTGTTGTATATTACCAAGAGGATAAAGTGAGTAACGAAGCGGGTGGTGTGTATATTCGATTCACTGGTATGGTTGTAAAATTTGACCAGACCTCACGCATTCTCCAGATCGTAGAAAAAAGACTGCGGTTGGATGATATATATGGTATTGAGGGTGAGGATTTGGACTAAATCTCGTTGGTGAACCAGAATATTAGTACTCTGTCAGAAATGATAGGGTGCTTCTTTTTTTGCTCTATTTCAATCGTTGGGGTGGTATTTTTTATATCTTGCTCCATTTCGTAAGCGATGGAACAAACTAACTTAAACAGGTGACAGTATTATCTTGTTTTATCCTATATGGAATAACAATATATTGCTATAAATTTCCATTTTATCTATCATGTTACCAAGATTACTAAGATGGATACTAAGCATGTGCTAATCCCCTTATGATATAGTTTAGTTATCAAATTATATGAGGAGGGTTTTTATGAAAAGTAAGCTTTTAGGTATTTTATTAGTACTAGTTATGATTGTATCATTGATAGGCTGTAGTTCGGACAAAGATACATCCACATCAAGTGACAAATCATCGGATAAGAAAGATATTAAAGTCGGTATCGCAATGCCCACAAAATCACTGGAACGCTGGAACAGGGACGGTGCTTACCTGAAGGAACAGTTTGAAGCCTTAGGTTACAAAGCAGAACTTACCTATTCCGATAACAAGAGCGACCAGCAAGTGAATGATATTCAGAACTTAATCGCTGATAAGGTTAATCTTTTAGTAATCGTAGCAATTGATGGGGAATCGTTAACTACCGTATTAAAAGATGCAAAAGATCAGAACATCCCGGTTATCGCATATGACCGTCTGATCATGAACACGGATGCTACCTCCTACTATGTATCTTTTGATAACTACACCGTAGGTAAGTTACAAGGAGAATACATAGAAAATACACTGGATCTTGCGAATGCAGGAGATAAGACCTATAATATCGAACTTACCGCCGGAGATCCGGCAGATAACAATGCCGGTTTCTTCTATAACGGAGCAGTTGATGTCTTAAAACCTTACATTGACAAAGGAACACTTAAGGTAGTATCCGGTCAGACGGAATTTGAAGAAGTAGCAACACCGGCATGGGACACTGCAACAGCACTGGATCGTATGCAGAATATCCTTGCTTCCTATTATGCAGACGGTACACAGCTAGATGTTTGTCTTTGCTCAAACGATTCAACAGCACTCGGTGTAACTCAGGCAGTTGACTCGGACTATGCTGGCAGTAACTGGCCTCTGATCACAGGACAGGATGGTGACGTTGCAAATTTAAAGAATCTTTTGGATGGAAAGCAGTCCATGACTGTTTATAAAGCAGTGGCTAACGAAGCTGTAGTAACAGTAGCGCTTGCAAAAGAAATTCTTGCCGGCAATAAACCGGATTCATCCCTGACGAGTCAGTTCAAATGTGAGTGTACTTACGACACCACTTCCTATGATAACGGTACAGGAATTATTCCTTCCTACCTGTTAGTGCCGGATGTTGTAACCAATGATAACTACAAAGAGAAGCTGGTTGACACCGGATATTATAAGGTTGGCAGCGATGGATACTTAACGGCTGATTAAAAAGCCTTATCAGAAATAAGTACGAGTCATGTATGATTAATATGGGCGGGAATACTCTCGCCCATATTAAATATGTAAAAAACCATGTGGTAGTTAAGGAGGATTTTAACTTGGCAGATTATATTCTTGAAATGAAGAATATCGTGAAAGAATTTCCCGGAGTCAGGGCTTTGGATAATGTTAATCTGAAGGTCGCGAGGGGAGAGATTCATGCAGTGGTAGGGGAGAACGGAGCCGGGAAATCGACACTGATGAATGTCTTAAGCGGCGTCCATCCGTATGGGTCTTATTCCGGTGAGGTTATATATAACAATGAACTTTGTAAGTTCAATACCCTGCGGGACAGTGAAGAAAAGGGAATTGTTATTATTCATCAGGAGCTTGCGCTGATACCGTCACTAAATATAGGTGAAAACATGTTCCTTGGTAATGAAAGAACCGGTAGATGGGGTGTTAATTGGGATGAAACCTACCATCAGGCAGAAAAACACATGCGTCAGGTCGGCTTAAGTGAATCTCCGGAGACGCTGATCAAAGATATCGGTACCGGAAAGCAGCAGTTAATTGAGATTGCAAAAGCACTCTCCAAGAACGTAAAACTTTTGATTCTGGATGAACCTACTTCTTCCCTGAACCAGGAAGATACCA
>JAQZBA010000021.1 GCA_029239365.1 Herbinix sp.
ACCAACTTAATTACGGTAAGCGACCAGGCGATGAATCGGATTCCCTTTCGCAGAGAAACGCTCTTCGTACTCTGTCATAACATTGCCTACTACATACTCGCTGTGATGAAGGTCATAGGATACCTCCCTGAGCTTCCAGTCTGCAATGGCTGCCTCCTCAACGGAAAAATCAAAAAGTGGACGGTTATCGGTCTTAAAGATGACCTCCCCTTCTTTCTTAAGGCATTGCTCATACTTAGCCAGGAATTCCTTGCTTGTAAGCCTTCGCTTCGCATGGCGGTCCTTTGGCCAGGGATCCGAGAAATTAAGGTAGATTCGGTCAATATCATCGATATCGAAGATCTCATTCATATATTCCGCATCATAACGAATAAAATACAGGTTGGTTAACTCTGTCTCATTTCTCTTCTCCAACGCGCGAAGCAATACGCTGGAATATTTCTCAATCCCAATATAATTAATCTCGGGGTTTAACGCCGCCAGCTCCATGATGAACTTTCCCTTCCCCATTCCAATTTCAACATGCAGGGGATGATCATTTCCAAAAAGGCTCTTCCATTGTCCTTTCAACTTCTCCGGCTCTTGAACCACATAGTCATTTGCCTGAACTGTTTCTCTCGAGCCTCTAATATTCCTTAGTCTCATAGCTTCCTCCTCGGATTTTATAGATCAGCTTATGCCAAAGGGGTTTCCCGGGAATAAGCTTTGTGTGTGTAAAGTGATGTCATTGTTCCTATTATAGATTCAAACGCTTCATTCGTCAATTAGTCCTTTCCTTATCATTTTTCCCTATCTTGGCTAAAAAACATTTAATTTCCTAATCCTATATAGTATACTATAGGGGATGTAATTTAAAATGAGAGGAGATCATTAAGATGAAGGTGATTGCGCTTAATGGGAGCCCAAAGTCAAAGGGCAATACTTATATAGCACTGAAGACCGTGTGTGATGAGTTAGAAAAACAAGGAATCGAGACTGAGATCCTTACGGTAGGCAATATGGATATCAAAGGCTGTATCGGCTGCGGCCGCTGCAAGGAGGGTCATTGTGTCTTCTCGGATGATAAACTACGAGCTATCGTAGATAAAGTTCATGCTGCGGATGGTATTCTACTGGGAAGCCCCGTCTATTATGCAAGCATTGCAGGTACGATGAAGAGTTTCCTCGATCGTCTATTCTTCCCCAGCCATGGAATGCTCCGCCTAAAAGTTGGTGCCTCCATAGCGGTGCCCCGCCGTTCTGGCGGTGTTACTACCTTTGATCAGCTTAATAATTACTTCCTAATCTCCGAGATGATGATTACCCCTTCCTATTACTGGAATGTAATCCATGGCGGCGCTCCTGGTGAAGTAACCGCGGATGGAGAAGGAATGAGTATTCTGAAGAATCTAGCCAACAATATGTCATGGATGCTAAAAATCAAAGAATATAGTAAGGCAGCACTTCCGACGCCGAAAGCGATGCCCCGTGAATGGACGAATTTTGTAAGATAAATTCACATTGATTAAACTTTTTTATATTTACAATTGAATAGCTCTTATAGTACAATTGTAGAGACTCAAATAGCCATCCCTACCTTAATTTGTTAGGGATGGCTATATGATCCCACGCTGTATGTTATTCCAGGAGGTTTTTATGAAACGACAATTCATTGCTTTGTTAAGCATTATACTTATATTCCTATCACCGATTTTAACCGCCGTAACGGCAAAAGCAACTACCACAGAGAGTAAAGAGGTCTGGCCGGATGGGCCAAATGTCTTTGCTGAATCTGCGATTGTCATGGAAGCCTCGACCGGACTAATCCTATATGAGAAAAATATAAATGAAGTTCATTATCCCGCTAGTATCACTAAGATTATGACAGCTTTACTTGCCCTTGAGAATTCGAACCTGGGTGAGATTGTAACTTTCTCCAAGAATGCCGTATTCGATGTTGATTTAGATAGCAGCCGTATTGGTATTGATGTGGACGAGCAGCTCACAATGCAGCAAAGTCTGTATGGCATCTTGCTTGAATCAGCAAACGAGGTTTCTTATGCGGTAGCAGAGCATGTTGCCGGCAGTGCTGATGAATTTGCAAAGATGATGACCGCGCGGGCGAAAAGTCTCGGCTGTCTTAATACCAACTTTGTTAATCCACATGGATTACATGATGAGAATCATTATACCTCCTGTTATGATATGGCTTTAATCACTAGAGAAGCAATGAAGAATGATACCTTCCGTAAGATATTTTCTTCCCGGACCTATCAGATTCCACCTACTAATATTCAGTCAGAGATAAGATATCTAAGAAATCATCATAAATTTGTATTACAACAGGATTACCGCTATGACGATTGCATCGGTGGAAAGACCGGTTATACTTCGAATTCGAAGTTCACCTTGGTATCTGTTGCAAAGCGCGGAGATCTGGAGTTAATCTGCGTTATCATGAGGGATGACAGTACCGCGCACCAGTATACAGATACACAGAAATTATTTGATTTCGCCTTTGATAATTTCTCCATCTATCCGATTGCGGATCTAGAATCATCTCAGATTCTAACTGAATCTCCGATGTTTACCCGCTATAACCCTCTATTAAGCGAGATTTCCTCTCCAATCCTTACCGATGAGAAAGGTTACCTGGTGTTACCAAATAGTGCTTCCTTCGAAGATGCCAAAAAAGAGGTTACCTTCTATCCTGCCTCTGAGCAGACGACAACCCCGCAGAATAATACCGTCATCGGCAATATTTCTTATACCTATAGTGGTAAATATGTTGGTGGTGCAGATATCCTTTATCATAATAATCACCCTTTACAGTTAAAGCAGGCTGTGACAGAAAAAAATAATCCCACTGCCGCACCTTCGAATTCTTCAGCGGAGAAGTCAGATAAAAATCTTCGTCCAATCATCCTTGGTGGTATTGTAGGATTATTCGTAATAATTATTATTTTGTATTTTGTATTAGTAGAAGCTCCACGACTAAGAAGGAAAAACGCTTACTACAAAAAACGTGCAAAACGCAAATCCTATAAAGGTGATGACTACCTGGATCTATAATTATTGACCGATGGATGCAAATAATGCAGCGATTTCATCCGCTGATAATGCCTTATTCGGATCAGCATATAATGGCTTTACCTCAGGTATTAGGGGTTGTGCTTCTTCAACTACTTCATTTACTGCTTCAACCACCTCGGATATCGGTTCCTTTTCATAAGAATCGATTATTTCCGGGGTTTTTTCTTCCACTGTTGCATTACCCCATCCTTCGATGAGTTTATTCAACTCCATATCAACCTCCATATTCCAGGAGGAATTATCTACAGAAGGTTCCGCACCCCAGGCTTCGCTCACGGTGGGCTTCTCCTCTTCCATCTCGGTGCCCCACCCTTCTACCGTTGGAAGGTCCTCTGTCTGTATAGCATCTGTATCCCATTCTATACTTAACTTCTCTTCCTCCGTTCCTGTTTCACCCTTCCAATTGTAATCCGCATCAACCAGCTCAACTTCTGCATCCACATTCCAGCCTGTATCCGTCAGGTTTTCTACCTTGGATCCGGAATTGATGTCCCAGTTATGCTCAGAATATAGATTATTCGTTAAAGGTCCTTGGATGGTAATGCTTATGCTCTGTAACTCATTCTTTATTACCTCTGTACCCTTTTCCAGACGCTCTAGTATTCTATTTAATAGTTCCTTGGATTCCTCCTGGTTGGAGGTCTCTCTCAGAGCTTTCACAATCTGCTTCGTATTCTCTTTATTATGATTGATTTCAAGACTAAGGGAATTCTTCTGCCCTTCCAGTGCCTTCTTTTGTAATTCTATTATCTTCTGAACAGCCTTCGAATTATTTGCTTCAAGGGTTTCTACCCTGATCAGAAGCTCACCATATTGTTCTGATGTCATCGATGTGTTTTTCTTAATAGCGGTATAGGTTGCCTTTTGCAGATTCTGCAATTCCATAAAACGTTCATTCCAGCGCTCGGTATCCTCACGATACATCTGATCAATATAATTTTTAACACTCTTGCTACTTTCTGAAAGTTTACTTCGAATAGAATCCATCAGAAGATAGCACATAATCAGTGCAACCATACCGATTCCAATTACACTAATTAGATTGCCTGCTTCTGCCAGAATAAAATAAGCTTCTGCTATGATAGCTCCTAAGAAACATATGCTAAAAAATATAATGTTAATTCTTTTTTTCATACACAATCTGCCCCTATCTTCGCTCAATCAGCGATTCCATTTTTATTTTCGATGTATTTCACGTTTTATTATATATCGACATCTTGTTATAAAAAGTTTACTCCTAGGACTAAAGTTTTATTTGATCTTATTCATGTCTCATTGTGAACATTATCCTATAAGAGAACAATGTGTTATCTTACAGAATGCCTTTTAAAGTATCGGGCTTCGTGTCCTAAACGAGAACAAAGTGTCAGTATGCTGACACTTTCACTCCTAAACAATAGAAAATGAGCTCGACTAAGTCGAGCCCAAAGATTAGCAATAGAGGGTTACTCCCTTTTTATTTTTTATTCGGTTTTTTCGTGATTAACTATGAGATGAACCGGTCGCTTCGGAAGGCGAATCGTAAACGTTGTGCCCTCCATCACTTTACTTTGGACCTCAATGGTACCACTATAATAATTTACAATATGTTTTACAATGGATAGCCCAAGACCGGTACCACCGACCTTTTTACTGCGGCCCTTATCAACACGGTAGAAACGTTCAAAGATTCTTTGCTTTGCGTCCTCGGGGATTCCAACTCCGGTATCCTCCACAATGATAATTATTTCGTCTTGCTCAGAAGTCACTGTAACCAATACTTTACCATTCGGTTTATTATATTTTATCGCATTCGTAATCAGATTGTTGAAAAGCTCCCGAAGCTGCTGCGTATTGGCATGCATCATCAGTGGCCTGCAGTTAGTATCAATACTGACCTGATACTCCTTCGCAAGTGGTTCCAGAGAGGCACATACATCCTTTAATAAGGGAGACAGCCTGACATCAGATAAAGTAACCTCCGCTTCCTTAGTCTCAAGCCTTGATATCATCAGAATGTCATTGATTAGGCTCGTCATATTGATTGTCTCTTTCTTGATTCTTACAAGGAAATCTTTTTTCATGTTCTCGTCAGCCACCATATTATTCTCCAACAGCTCCAAGTACCCTCTGACCGAGGTTAAAGGCGTTTTCAACTCATGGGATGCATTAGAGAAGAATTCTTGACGAACCATACGTTCAAATTCAATCCGTGCCATAGATTCCTTCAAAGAATCGGACATTTTCATCGTAGTGTCTGCGATTATATTCATCTCATCAAAATCATATTTCTTAAAATGAAATTCTGGCTTCTCTTGGGAAAGCTTATTCAGCTCCTCGGCAATCTCGTTCAAAGGCTTAGTCACCGAGCTTGCAAAACGATTCGCAATAAAGATTGAGACAATCAAAGTAATACCAATACTGATTAAAATAGCTGGAATTAAGAAACCGGCATACTGCTCTACTCCGGAGAAAGGTACCGCCATACGAAGGATATACTTGCTATTCTCCGATAATCCTGCCACATACAACATGGATAAATTCAGGGTTTCTGACTTACGTGTTGCGTAACCAATACCAATCGCAAGAGCTTCCTTGATTTCTTCTCGGTCACTATGATTTTCCATGGTGTAACTGTCTACCACTTCGCTATCAGCAATTACCTTTCCGCCCAAATCAATTACCGTAAAGCGGGTCATCTCATTCCCCTTCACCAGCTTCAGAGCATCCACTTGAGCCTTCAGATTACCCTCATAATTTAAACCATGATCCGTTATTCTTACAGTATAAAGCATATTCTCCTCAGTCCGGTCGAGAATAATCTTGCTAATGGCTGCACTAAAAATACTGCCGCTTAAGATAAGCGCCAGTGAAATAATCAATATGAATCTTTGAAATATAGCTCGCTTCACGTACCCTCCGATATTTGTCTAAGATTTCGAAAATCGGTAACCTACACTACGTACTGTCTTTATATGCTCTATTCCAATATTACCTAATTTCTGACGTAAGGTACGAATATGAATGTCCAGTGTTCTGGATTCGCCGTCATACTCGTAACCCCAGATCTGATTCAACAACTCGTCCCTGCTAACCACCCTGACATCATGTTCTATCAAATACATTAATAACTCATATTCCTTATACGTAAGCTCGATCGGTACTCCATTATTGGTTACTTCTCTTGTCTGAGGATTTATTTTTAACGTATCGATAACAATGCTATCACTAACATCCTCGTTTTTAGCCCTACGAAGAAGGGAACGGATTCTGGCTGCAAGCTCAAGCACTCCGAAGGGTTTTGTGATATAGTCATCGGCTCCGACATCCAGACCCATTACCTTATCCAGTTCCTTATCTTTAGCAGTAAGGCAGATAACCGGGGTATTCTTAAGTCCAATATCTTGTCTTAGTATACGAATTGCCGATAAACCATCCATTCCGGGAAGCATCAGATCAAATATTGCCAGATCCGGATGTTCCACTTTCATATCTTGTAATGCAGGTTCTGCTGCTTCATAAGCTTTAATCGTATATCCGAAGCCTTCCAATGCTATTTTAAGCAGTTCTCTGATATTCTCATCATCTTCGATTACATAGATTCGTTCCATACATACCTCCAATTAGTAGTGTAATACTCACAACTACACCAGCTTCCCAGGTGAGACCTATAATATTCTTACATTATTAACAGAGCCGGTTTCGTGGAACTCTGTCCATTCGCAGATATTCACCGCATGGTCTCCAATACGTTCAAAATACTTCGCAATCATCAGAATATCTACACACTGGTCTACATGTTCCTTGGTGGAACGAAGCAGAAATGCCACCTCTTCCTTAACCTTATCGAATAGATCATCCACGACGTCATCCCGTTTGATGATTTCCCTTGCTTCCTCTACATCCACAGCGGTAAATGCTGCAACAGCATCATGAACCATCTGCTTTGAGACTCTCCCCATCTCAGGAATATACTTTACCAGATCGTATACATGTTCTCTCTTCTCTCGGATTATTAATTCTGCAATGTCTGCTGCATGATCTCCAATGCGTTCCATATCTGTTACCACTTTAAGTGCTGTAGTTACGATACGAAGATCTCTTGCCACGGGTTGCTGCTTAAGAATCAGGGATAAGCATCTTGCCTCTATGGTTTTCTCTATATCATTCACATTTCTGTCTTCTTGTATTATTTCATTAGCCAACACCTCGTTCTGTGTCTCAAAGGCTATCAAAGTCTTTTCAATCGCAGCTTCAATCAATCGTCCCATTTCTACCAGGTTTTCTTTTAATAATTGAAGCTCATGTTCAAAGCTAAGTCGAGCGGTCATAGTGAATACCTCCTTTAATAATTATTATAGTGGATATGGTAATCCATGTCAAATCATGGCATCAACCAAATCTACCGGTAATATAGTCCTCTGTTCTCTTGTCCACCGGTCTGGTAAATAGCGTATCGGTCGGCGCAAATTCTACCACCTCTCCAACCAGGAAAAATGCAGTATAATCCGAGATTCTGGCTGCTTGCTGCATGTTGTGAGTAACGATGGCAACCGTATATTTTTCCTTAAGCTCTGACATTAGGTCCTCAATCTTTAATGTTGAGATGGGATCCAGAGCAGAAGTAGGCTCATCCATCAGAATTACCTCGGGCTCCACGGCTAAGGCTCTGGCGATACATAGTCTCTGCTGTTGTCCACCGGATAGACCGAGCGCTGATTTCCTCAGACGATCCTTCACTTCATCAAAGAGAGCGGCGCCACGTAAGCTTTCTTCAACAATTTGGTCCAGCTTCGCTTTCGACTTAATTCCATGGATTCTTGGTCCATAAGCTACATTATCATAGATTGACATAGGAAATGGATTTGGCTGTTGGAATACCATACCGATTTTCTTACGCAGCAGAGTCGTATCTACCCTTGCGTCATAGATATTCTCTCCATCCAGAGTGACAAGCCCTTCAATCTTAACCCCGGGAATTAGATCGTTCATCCGATTTATTGTCTTTAGAAAAGTGGATTTACCACAGCCGGAGGGTCCGATAAAGGCAGTGATTGCCTTCTCCTTAATATTCATTTCTACATTTTTAAGTGCTTGGTTTGTGCCGTAATACAGGTTCAGATTTTTGGTGTTTATTTTATCTCTTAACATATATGTCTCCGATCTGCCGCTGAAAGCGACATTATATTCATAACAAGTGAATCTATTCACTTTTATAAGGAATTCACTTACTTATTCACATTGAATTTATTAGATAGATACTTCGTCAGCATATTAATCCCGAATACAATCACTAATAATACCAAAGCGATACCAAAGGCTGCGTCATACTGTGCCTTTTCCATACTTAAGAACAGCTGTATCGTCAATGTTCCGCCTGGCTGAACCACTTTCTCAATGAGTCCTTCACCATACTGCCCCAGCTTTGGTAATAGGTATCCGCTACCTGCAGTAAATAAAAGGGCCGCTGATTCGCCAACGATACGCCCGATGGAGAGAATAATACCTGTGATAATTCCGGGCATAGCAGAGGGAAGCAATATCGTACGGATCATGTACCACTTGGTGGCACCGATTCCCAATGCGCCGCTACGGTAGGTGGCTGGCACTGTCTTAAGTGCCTCTTGTGTATTTCTTGTAATCAAGGGTAGAACCATAAGTGATAAGGTCAGGGCACCGGTTAATACGGAATATCCTAATTTTAGAGTAATTCCAAAGAATACATATCCGAAGAGACCAAAGACGATGGAGGGAATTCCAGCTAGAGTCTCTGTCGTGAACTCAATTAAACTGACTATTCTTCCCGGCTTCGCATATTCATTCAGATAAATAGCCGCACCAACACCAAAAGGTACTGCGATAGCTAGTGTAATTGCAATGATGTATAGGGTATTCACAATGTTTCCTGCGATACCGAAGGTTTCCTTAATCGCACTGGGTACCGTTGTCAGAAAGGACCAACTGATGGAGGAGATACCGCGATAGGTAACAAAACCAACAATTCCTGCCAGTAATAGTATCGATATTGAGGCACAGAAGTATATGAGGGTATGTGCTAAAGAATCGAGCGGACGGCGTCTTTTTTCATAAATACTTTTAGTTGTCGGCATTCTTCTTACCCCCTTTCATCACCTTATTCAGAACAAGGTTAATTACCATGATAAAGGTGAACAATACCAACCCAATGGTGAACAGGACTCTTTTATGTGTGTCTGCTGCATAAGACATCTCACTAACCACAGCAGTGGTTAAGAAGCGGACCGAGTTAAAAGGTAGGGGCATGTTAGCACCGTTACCGGCAACTAAGCTGATGGCCATGGCTTCACCGATGGCTCTGCCGACACCTAATACGATTGCAGTAACGATACCGGACTTAGCAGCCGGAATAATTACTTTGAAAATAGTCTGAATATGGGTTGCACCCAGCGCCAGTGATGCTTGTTTGTAATGCTTAGGTACAGCCTTCAAGGCGGACTCACTAATATTGATAACCGTAGGGAGGATCATGATCGCTAATACCAAAACAGCTGAAATAAGATTAGAACCTCCGGTAAATTGATGGGTTGTATCGTCTTTGAATATAGCCATTTCTAATTTATAGATGAACGGGTTAAGGATAAGAATACCGAGCAAACCATATACCACAGAAGGAACACCTGCTAATAGCTCGACTGCCGGCTTCACTATTTGGGCAAGACGCCTCGGTGCTGTCTCCGCTAAGAATACTGCTGTCATCACACCGATCGGAACACCAATTAATATTGCCATGAAGGTACCGATGATTGATGTAAGAATAACATATAGGATACCATAGCTAGGCTCTGCCGCTGTTGGTGCCCAGGTTGTACTAAATAATATATCAACTAACCCAACTTCAAATATTGCCGGCGTTCCGCTGATTATCATATAAAGGGAAATTGATAATACTGCTAAGACTGCAAAAAATGCACAGACGGTAAAAACCACCGCTGCTACCTTTTCAACTGTATTCTTCGTATTATAGCTTCCCATAATGGTAAAACTTTTATCACTCATATATGTCTCCTTATTGAATGAATTCTTCCATATAAGAAGACTGGGAGGCTCTTCTTATATGGAAGTATTTCTTTAATCATTTACAATCTATCGATAATTTATTAATCAACGGTAATAAGTCCGATGCTCTTAATTAACTCTTTGCCTTCATCCGATTTAAGATAACCAAATAATGTCTGAACTTCTTTACTCTGCTTAGATACTTCTCCTAAGGTTGCCATCACGAATGGGCGGCTTAACAGATAACTGCCTGCTTTAATATTTTCTTCTGTTGCCTGAACTCCATCAATATCAACTGCAATAACAGTATCATCTACGATGTCAAGGGATACATATCCAATTGCACCCGGTGTAGAAGTAACTTTTGCCATAACACCACCGGTACTATTTATTTCGTTAGAATACTTCGCCTGATCTTCAATTGCTAATAACTCTTCGAAAGCACCTCGGGTCCCTGAGCCGGCTTCTCTGCCTACCACAACGATTGGTTGGTCTGAACCGCCAACAGCATTCCAGTTATTAACCTGTCCGGTATAAATCTGAATAAGCTGATCCTTTGTAATGTTAGTCACAGTATTTGCTTTATCAAGGATGACAGCGATACCATCAATTGCTACTATATTCTCAATTGCACCGGAACTTTTCTCGGTATCTTTTAAATATCTTGAGGCATTTCCGATATTAACGGTTCCTGCCAAAACAGCTTCCACACCTGCTGAGGATCCAATAAACTCAGGTGATACAGTAACATCCGGATATTTCTCCATGAATGCTTCTGCAACTACATTTGATAATTTCTCCATGGAGGTGGATCCAGCCATAGTAATGTTTCCACTTATATCTTCATTTGCTTCGGAACCGCCATTCGTCGTATTATCACCTGTATTTGCGCTATCATTGCTTTGTTTAGCACAGGCACTGAAGGCACCTGCAATTAATATACTTGTTAACAATAAAGCTGCTAATTTTTTTATTCTCATTATTTATTTTCTCCTTCTCATTTTCTCATCATCTTCTTTACAATATCAGATTAACATGATACAGAAATACCAGATACCATGATTCTGTATAGTTTTTGTAAATTCTATGTAAAATAATCTACTTTTTTCAGCCAAGCATGAAATGAGATCACATTGAAAAACCTGCTAAGGAAAGTCAAATAGTACATAATAGCAAAGCAAATCCTTCGCTTTTTATTTTACAACAGCCTATTCACAAAAAAAAATACGCTACAATAAGTAGCGTATTTATTATGACACCCCCAGCAGGAATCGAACCTGCAACTAGCCCTTAGGAGGGGCTTGTTATATCCATTTAACTATGAGGGCACTTCTATTTATTTCATTAGCATACATCCTATAGCAAACGATCTGCCATGTACGCAACGTATCTATTCTACTATTTTCTGTATGCTAAGTCAATAATCTAACTGAAAATTAATCCTTTACCTGTTCAGAGAACCCGATGTGACCCTGCATCCAGATATTTCCCTTGAATCTTCTTCCGACCATCGGATCACCAAGTAAGTCCTGCTTGTTGATGCAGATACGGAAGTTAATGTCATTGCAGACTAACTGCAAGTCATATACTTCCTCTTTCGTATAGGTGTTAACAATTTCATTACATTCGATTATCGTAGCAATAACACTATAATTATCAGATTCTGAACCAAAGGGAATAAATGAAGTATCCACAATTGAATAGATGTCTTCCTTCTTCGCTCTCCTGGAAATCATGGCATAAGTATCAATGTCATCAATCGTCAGACTGTCAATTGCATCCTGATTACCTTTCTTTGCCTCGGCGATCAGATTATTACGGTATTTTGTCTCCGCTGTAATGTTGCGAACCTGAACTTCATCCATGTCAATCGGGAGAAGAATCCTACCTTCCATGGATAATGCTGCAAGCGTAATCGGAAAAGAGGTACCCATTGGCATATTCTGATTCTTCTTTTCCAGATATTCAATGACATTTTGTAAATAGAAAATCAATGACACACCAATACGAAAATCATCACACATTCCTGTGTATGCGTCAGAATCCACTTTCTTATTGATTCCTACTTCTTCTCTCGTACTCACAAACTGTCCATTTAAGCTCGGAAAATAATGTTCCATGTGGAATTTATTATTCTCATCAAACTCACCGCGGACAGTAATACCTAAACCGTCTCCGTATTCTGTTGTTATCTCCGCTAAGCTGGTGTTATCATTTAACTGTAATGTACGTTTCTTTCTGGGATTCTCTAAAACATGATTCAATACTTGTTCTAAATCGATCCTACTATTTATATTACTAAATCCAATTGCTCTCAAATAACTATGCATTCTATCACTTCCAATCTTTCCAATCCAAATATGGGCTAAATTCATTATATTCTACGTATTATAGCCACTTTTCATGTAATAATTATTTATAACATATTTTAATAGAGTACGCAAGTAGCATATACTCGCAATAATCAGCTCTTTCCATGCACTTTCCCATATCATAACATAAAAGGCTATCATTCTCTCCTACACCTTAGCGTCAGAAGGTTATGATAGCCCTAAAATCTTGATTACTATGATGTAGAATCATCCACGCACCTGTGAAAATCTGCGCTTCTTTTCCACCGTTCACAGGTTTTATCCACTAGCTTCGTCTAATTTGTAAATAATTACGAACGACTATGGATCAAATATCATCCAATGTATCCGTTATAAATAAGGTAAGTTCCTTGGTCAGATTCTTCTCTATCCATAACTCCGGCTTCTTACCTTCCTTATCCTCTACAATTCGAATCACCGGTCTGGTCGGGCATTGAGGATTCTGTCGAAGTACAATTCCTGTCTCCTCTTCGTTCGTCCGTACAAGGATACCTGTGGGATAGGCCGCAACAGAATCAACAAAAGCTTTAACAACACTGAAGTCAAATAGAACTCCTGCCTGGCTCAAAATATAGTCAATCGCATCATGGACCTTCATCTTAGTGACGAAATTACCATATACCCGACTATCGAATTCATCACAAACAGCTGCTATCCTACTTCCTATTTTAATACGTTCCTCTTTCAAATGAAAAGGATATCCATTTCCATTGATTCTCTCATGGTGGCTAATGATAATATCCTTCGCCGTAGAAGAAAGCCAGTCCATCTTCTCAATTGCCGAATACCCATAGATGATATGCTTCTTAATCTCTCTTTCTTCCTTAACTGAACAGGTGTCCAGATTAAGGTTAAAGAATTCCTGGCTGATATATGTAAATCCTATATCATGTAATAAACAGCCTATGGCGATATCCCTAATCTTTAGCTTTGGAAGTTTTAGCTTTATTGCAAGTATTACGGAAAGCGCACATACATTTAAAGAGTGGGAATAGGTGCTATCACTCTTATCTCGGATGCTGGAAAGGTTATAGATTACCTCCGGTTCATTCATGATATCATAGATAATCTCATCCGCAACTACCTTAATGTCCTCCAGCTCATTTTCATCATGATAAGAATACTTTACCAAGAGCTCCCTTATAGCATCCTGACATTGTTCTTTTATCTGAAATTCAAGGCTGTTTGAAAGATTAATACCTTGAGCGAGGTCGTCTTCTATATATAGGTATTCAATATTTAATTCTTTCAGCCTCTTCACATATTCTCTTTTTATTGTTGTCCCTGCAGGCAATAATAACGAATCATTAACAGTGAATAAGTCCCTTGCTAATAATTCGTCACCCTTTACCGCGTCTAGAGAGATAATTCTCATTATAATCTCCTTTCACCGAGAATAATACTTCTCTATCTCTATAGTCTATTATTAGACACTTTTTTTCAATCGTACGATGGAACTAGTTATCCATAAAATATATGCCTGGATAATAGCACTAAAATTTTAAGTAGTTCATTATGTAATTATGCATATTTCCGATAAACCCTGTATAAACTTGCTGACATTGTATATGTTTTATACTTTTTACCGGAAAATACTAATTTTTTTGATTGTTATTTATTTAACAAACGTATTTACAAACTATTTATTTCGTGTTATATTCATCTCATAACCACTGTGTTAATTTTTTAACAAATCAAAGGAGGATTTATATGTCTAAGGAATTACAACAACCTACAGCAAAAGAACACGTTGATCAACTTGTGAAAAATGCTCTTGTTGCATTAAATGATTTCTTATCCCTAGATCAGGAGACAGTTGATAATATAGTACATGAAATGGCTTTGGCCGGACTTGCGAAACAGCAGCTTCTTGCTAAGATGGCAGTAGATGAAACAGGAAGAGGTATTTACGAAGATAAGATTACAAAGAATATCTTTGCTACCGAATATGTTTGGCATTCCATTAAATATCAGAAAACAGTCGGTATTATTGAGGATAATGAAGAAGAAGACTACATGATCGTGGCTGAGCCGGTAGGTATCGTAGCTGGTGTTACTCCCGTTACAAACCCGACCTCCACTACAATGTTCAAGTGTATCACTTGTATCAAGACCAGAAACCCGATTATCTTCGGCTTCCATCCAAGTGCGCAACAGTGCTCCAAGGAAGCTGCAAAGACCTTATATGAAGCAGCAATCAAAGCAGGTGCACCTAAGAACTGTATCCAATGGATTGAGTACCCTTCCATCGATGCTACCAGAGAGCTAATGAATCACCCTGATGTATCCATGATCTTAGCTACCGGTGGTTCCGGTATGGTTAAGCAGGCATATTCCTGCGGAAAGCCGGCACTCGGAGTTGGACCCGGTAATGTACCTTGCTTTATTGAGAAAACTGCAAACTTAAAGCGTGCTGTCAATGACTTAATCATGTCCAAATCCTTTGACCAGGGTATGATCTGTGCATCGGAACAGGCAGCAATTATTGAAGTACCTGTATATAATGAGGTTGTTGATCTCATGAAGAAGGGCGGCTGCTACTTCGCTACCAAGGAAGAGATTAAACTCCTAGAGCCCGTTGTTATTAATCCTACTACCGGAGGTGTGAATGCTGCTATCGTTGGTCAGTCACCTGTAAAAATTGCTGCACTAGCCGGAATTACCATTCCTTCTACTACTAAGATTTTATGTACCGAATTAGAAGGCGTCGGACCGGAATATCCATTATCCAAAGAGAAATTATCACCTGTACTCGCAGTGATCAAAGCACAGACCTTAGAGAAAGGCTTCCAGCTTTGTGAGAAGATGATTGATCTTGGTGGTTTAGGTCACTCCTCTGTAATTCATTCCAATGACGATAATGTAATCAAGACCTTCTCTGCTCGCATGAGAACCGGCCGTATCCTTGTGAATTCACCTTCCACCCATGGAGCAATTGGAGATTTATATAACACAAATATGCCTTCTCTAACCTTAGGCTGCGGCTCTTATGGCGGTAACTCTACCACTCACAATGTCTCCGCTGTCGATCTGGTTAATTATAAGCGTGTAGCAAAGAGGAGGAATAATATGCAATGGTTTAAGGTTCCGAGTAAAATTTATTTTGAGTCCGGTTCAACTGCATATTTAGCAAAGATGCCGGGCATTACCAAGGCCTTTATCGTAACTGATCCGTCTATGACTCAGTTAGGCTACGTAAATAAGGTATTATACCAATTAAGAAAACGTCCTGATTATGTACACTGCGAGATTTTCGATCAGGTTGAGCCCGATCCGAGCCTTGATACCATCTTAAAGGGTGTTGAGGAAATGAACAAATTTAAGCCTGACGTAATCATTGCACTTGGCGGTGGTTCTGCCATTGATGCTGCTAAAGGTATGTGGTTATTTTACGAAGATCCCACCGCTGATTTCAAGAATATGTCCTTAAAATTCCTTGACATCCGTAAACGTACCTATAAGTTCCCTACTCTCGGTAAGAAAGCACAATTTGTAGCTATTCCTACCACTTCGGGTACAGGTTCAGAGGTTACTTCCTTCGCTGTTATTTCTGATAAGAAGGAAAATAAGAAGTATCCCTTGGCTGACTACGAGTTAACTCCGGATGTTGCGATCATTGATCCTGACTTTGTAATGACTGTTCCAAAGAAATCAACCGCATGGACCGGTATGGACGTATTAACTCATGCAGTTGAAGCATACATCTCCGTTGTGGCTTCTGATTATACGGATGCCCTAGCAATTCATGCGATTGACTTAGTATTCAAATATCTAAGGGAATCCTATGATAAGGGAGCAGAAAGTCCCATCGCACGTGAGAAGATGCATAATGCTTCAACGATTGCCGGTATGGCCTTCACCAATGCTTTCCTAGGCATTAATCACTCCCTCGCTCACAAGCTTGGTGGTGAGTACCACATTCCACACGGCTGTGCAAATGCAATACTTTTACCTCAGGTAATTCGTTATAACGGAGTTGATTGCCCGACAAAGGTTACATCCTTTCCGAAATACGAAAGCTATATCGTTGGTGAAAAGATTTTCGAATTAATGAAGAAGTTAGGTAAGAACCCGAAGAGCAACGCAGATGCTGTGGAGATGTTAGCAAAGGATGTAGAAGAGCTTAACAAGTATCTTGGCATCCCTAGTACCTTACAAGAATATGGTATCGAGGAGAAGGACTTCCTCACAAAGGTTCCTGTGCTGGCTGATCTTGCTTTTGGAGACCAGTGTACGACCGCTAATCCTAGACTTCCTTACGTAACAGAACTTGAAGACCTATACCTTACTGCATATTATGGTAGAGGAAATGAACCAAATAATAATAAATAGTGCTAATTAGATTTCAAATGTAATAGGGGAAGTATCCATTGTGGATGCAGAGAAAGAGCCTGGAGAATAATACTCCAGGCTCCTTTTCTACTATGATCTATTTCACGTTATATATCTCTTTAGATACTAATCAATCCTATTCTTACGATAATCCTCTGCAAGTATACCATAGTACGCTACATCACAGATTCCTGTGTTGTTCTTATCTGCTTTCCTATGAATCCCTTCAAATACAAAATCACTTTTCATCATCACTTTTCCGGAATTCGGATTATTTGTATCGTGTCTTGCTTCGATCCGATTAGCATTAACCTCATTAAAGAAAAAGTCAACCATTGCAGAGAGTGCCTCACTGGTGATGCCCTGATTCCAAAATTGTCGTCCTATGCAATAACCAAGCTCAACAGTATCCGTTTCATCATTCCTATGTACAACACTGATACTTCCGATTGCTTCTTGAGATTCCTTCCATTCAATACACCACTGGTAATAGTCTTCTTTCTCATACTCTTCGATCCAGCTTTGAATTACCTTTTTTGATATATCAACATTAGAGTGATTCGGCCAGGTAAGAAATTTCGTAACTTCTTTATCACTAGCCCAGTTGTTATACATTGCCAGCGCATCTTCTAAGGAAAAAGGTCTTAGAATAAGTCTCTGCGTATTTATTATCTTCGTTCCTATATGCTTCATGTTTTTATCCTTTCAAGTCTTGACTTCTCATTACTTGAATACCTAAGCTATCTTAAAATACATGAATAATAATAAAGCTTATTCCATAAAATTAGAACTACTCAATGCTTGGTTCAGGGCTTTCTTCTCATCCTCTGATAATTCCAAGAAGGACTCCCCTTTGATAATCTCCTTCAGATAAGTATAACAGCCTTCTCTACTACTATGTACTGAATTCAGAAGAATTCCACTGTTGTTCTTATCTAATAAAGCCAGAACGAAGCTTAACTTACCACCCATTTCCTTAAAGGCATCGTATTTTACAACACCAACCTTCTGATAGGTAACCATAAGGTTTTCCTTAACTTTTACTAACTCCTCGCCCAGAAACTTGGAATCCGCCTTCAATTGATCAATGTCTGCAAAACGAGCAATAATCTGTCCCTCCAGATTCTCGCCTGTTCCACCTGTCATAAATTTCTTTAATTTTTTACTCAGTTTTCCCTGCTTAATTGACATAATTATTACATATACAAGCAGCAGAAGAGATATCCCTGCCAAACCAAGAATAATATAGTCATTATAATTGCTGATGATTTCCGATAAGCTCATGAAAATTTCCTCCATATTGTACCTTAAAATATATTGCTTCAATTGAACTATATTTTTTGTTATTAATCTTATAGCATGGAAACTTATTTAATTGTTTCAAACAATTCGACAATTCTCTCAAGCTCTTCTGCGGAATAATACTCGATTTCAATAGATCCTTTGTTATTGATCTTATTACGAATCGATACCTTTGTGCCAATCACACTTCTAATTTTATCTTCTAGATTACGATAAATGAAGTCATCCTCATGAGTTACGGCTATTTCTTTTTGCGGTTTCTCGCTAAGGATATGTTTTACTAACTTCTCTGTCTCGCGTACACTTAGTTTTTCATCAAAAACCTTGCAAGCTGTATTATATTGCTTTTCTCCATTTTCAATCGGTATCATTGCGCGAGCATGACCACTTGATATCATATCATCGATAATCATTTGTTGTACTTTTTCATCCAACTTCAGTAAACGCATAGAGTTAGTAACTGCAACACGACTTTTTGATACTCGCTCCGCTACTTCGTCCTGCTTTAATTGAAATTCTTGAATTAATCGTTGATAGGTCTGTGCTTCTTCAATAGGATTAAGATCTTCTCTTTGAATATTCTCTATCAAAGCAATTTCTACAATTTCTTGTGGAGTATAATCCTTGATAATCGCTGGTACTTCCTTAAGACCAGCCAATCGGGCCGCTCTCCATCTTCTCTCACCGGCAATTATTTCATATAATCTGCCTTTCTTCTGAAGAATCAAGGGTTGTATTACACCAAATTGTTTAATTGAATCTGCTAGTTCCTGTAAGGCGTCTTCGTCAAACTTCTTACGTGGTTGCGCTCTGTTCGGCTCAATATCATTAATATGTATCTTTGTTTCACGTGAAACATTCTCCGCTTTTTCTTCAGCACTTTCAATCTTTTCAGGAATCATAATATCGAGACCTTTTCCTAATCCCTTTTTTACAGCCATAATGTCCTCCTTTTACTGCAACGCACTTATCCGACGTATTATTTTTTCCTATATTTAATTTCAGCAACCTCGTTTTTTGCATAAGCTTCTGACTCATCTTTATCAATTACTTCCATTGCTAATTGACGATAGCCATCAGCACCGGCAGATTTCGGATCATAAAGATTAATTGGAAGTCCGTGGCTAGGAGCTTCAGCTAGTCTAACATTTCTAGGAATTATCGTCTTATATATATTCTGTTTCAAATTATTTTTAACATTCTCAACAACTTGCAATGAAAGATTTGTTCTCGCATCAAACATCGTGAAAACCACACCCTCCAACTCAAGATTGGGATTTAATCTTTGCTTAACAAGATTTATTGTATGTATTAGCTGCGTTAATCCTTCCAAAGCATAAAACTCACATTGAATCGGTACTAAAACCGTGTCCGCCGTTGTCATCGCATTAACGGTTAAAGTATTCAATGATGGAGGACAATCAATAATTATAAAGTCATAATCATCTCTTATTTGTTCAACATGCTTCTTTAATATGTATTCTCGATCCTTGACTCCTATTAATTCAATTTCGGCACCTGCAAGATTAACATTCGAAGGTAATATATCAAGATTCTTAATAGGTGTATGTATTTTACACTCTTCCAGAGAACATTCACCTATCACCATCTGATAGATTGTATTTTCAAGTTTATTCTTCTCAATACCGAGTCCACTTGAGGTATTTCCCTGCGGATCAATATCAATCGTTAATACTTTTTTATTTTTTTCCGCTAGACATGCAGATAGATTGATTGCGGTTGTAGTCTTTCCCACTCCGCCTTTTTGATTCGCAATTGCAATTATCCTTCCCATAAACTCCACCCTTCCAAAGTCGAGATCTTTTCCTTTTGTTTTGACTAGACTTACACAAGGCATATTATATCATCTTTCAATTATTATATCTATATAATTTTAATAGTTTTAGTATCTATCTAATGAATAATTCAGTAAAGACATCGTATAAAATGCTTTTATTGAAACATTGTAAGATCTGATTATGCTTTATGTTTCACGTGAAACATAATCGGATATCATCTCTTCCTAATAGGGCGCATAATT
>JAQZBA010000357.1 GCA_029239365.1 Herbinix sp.
TGTTTAATTTTTCTTGAAATAGGATAACTGTCAATTTCCCTGATATCAAGACTTCCGGTTGCCATAAAGAACATCAATACTCCAATCGAATAGATATCCGATCTTGCATCCGTCTGTTTATACCCAAACTGTTCCGGTGGCGCGCTATACTCCGTACCTAATACTTTAGTATCCTTTTCCTGTTCATAAGAATAACGTCTGGATATCCCAAAATCAATTAACTTACATGTTTTCTGCTTGGTATAAATGATGTTATCCGGCTTTATGTCCCTGTGTATAACCGGTGGTTTCTGTGAATGAAGATACTTTAAAATTCTGCATAATTGCAAGGTTATATCCACTAGTTCACCGTCCGACAGTTTACCGTCTTTTGTCATCTCAACTAATTCGGCAATTGTATTACCCTCAATATATTCTCGGATAAAATAACCGCAGTCGCTTTTTTTAATAAACTCAACCGCAGGAACTAAACCAGTATGCAATAAGGAATGGTGCAGTCCATATTCCTCCACCAGATTCTCACGACTTTCTATACCGGTACATTTTAAGATACATTTCATACCATCGGATTTTCTATATATGATGTAAACCTGCTTATTTTCTGTCTTTTTTAAGCATGCCTTCACATCATATTTATCTGTAATTTCCAAAGGTAACGTACTTAAAAATAATTCTTTGTTTTGATATTCCTGTAAAAATTCTATGGGAGCAATCATGATGTGTTTTTCCTCTTTGTCTTGTTACGTAAATTATTAGCATAATTATACATTAACAGACTTTATTTAACAATAAGAACTTTAATAAATAAGTTCTTATTGCACGAAGTAAAACGGAATTAAAAGGAAGTAAAATGCGTTTATAATACAATTAGGGTCTCTGACTGTGCATTTATTACATAATAGGGGAGCTATTCATAATTGAATCGCTCCCCCATGACATATCATTCAGTTTATACGAAAGAACTGCCTTTCTTAAACAAAGTGTTAATATTTATGATCACCCATACTAGCTTTGCATAAGTATTTTCAACTATATCATAGGTAATCATGCTATTAATTATTTTGAATATGGTAAACTGACCATAAGATCGTATTTACGCAATCTTGTATGAGGTACATTTTTTCAGCCGTATCTATTGCAGGACGTTTACTGTTATAGACATATAAACTGTCAAAAGATCCATCGATATATGGTTCAAAATAACTGATACGGGTTGCCAGCTCCGAGATAATCTGTTGGGCATAGCTCGGATCTACAGTTAAACCTGTCATTTCAAACTGCTCCAGGTTTACTCCATCAATAAGTGCCTGAACAGCATTTACAACCTCCGTTTGGTTAGCTGTTACATCATATTCCACATGATCAAAATGAATGCTGCTATCTACCGGGTCCTGAAAAGTAATCACATTTAAGGTAGGCATAGCATCGATAATCGCATCTACGAGTACCTGGTAAGCATCTGTATTGCTGTATTTATCGATCATCCAACTGCTACCGTCCACGGTCAGTATATTATGCACATTCCAAAATGCACGTTCTGTAAATTCCGCTATTTCTTTGGTACGTTCCTCGCCTGTAAGTGTCGGATATATTTGATAAAATTGCTGTAGATCATTGGTTCCGTTTTCCGGAAGGAGCCAATACCCAAGCTCTTTCATATATACAACACTATATTCTGCTCCAAAAATAATGCTATCTGTACTTCCCGTTGCAATAGAATAATCATATATATTGTTTAGTGCCTGATAGGTCATAGCCGCATCCTTTGCTTCAAGGGCAGTAAAGAGGTTACCCAGCAAGCCCTTCTGTATTGGGTAGGAAGCAACATAGCTATTCCTGACAGTATCCACAAGATCATAGATTGCCATGTCCAAAAGCTCAGCTATTGGTTTTTCGCTATTATAATAATTATAAAGACTTGAATTGGTAGGCACACTATCAATAATTTCAGATAACGGAAGCAATTTCCCTTTTACCAGTCCCAGACAGTAAGCCTTGTCTATGGCCTCCCCAGTCTCACTAAAAGGTTTCTCGTAATCAGCCCACTCCGCTGCCGTCTGTTCCGATTCCGAAAGCTTTTTTTCATATAAGGTTACCAACCCCTGATAAAGTGCTTCTACATCATCACCTTCTGCAGCAGTAATGATATTATCCACGGTTGCCTGATAACGATCCATATATGAGCTGCTCCAGCTTTGCTTGTCATAAGTAGACCAAAGAATTGTACCGATACAATCTGCAACAATCTGCATTTTTTGCTGAGGATCCATTGTTGAATAGTTCGTTGTATAATTGTACAGAGCATCGTAAAAGCCTTCTTCATTCTGTTCAAAATAACAAATCTGCCTTGCTAATTCATGGATGTATGAATCAGCATAAAGAGGATCTACTGTAAATTCCGTAAGTAAATCTCCGAAGTAATCAGATAATTCTACGCCATCAAATACTGCCTGAATCGCTGATACTACACCGCTCATATCTGCTTGGGTATCATATTCAACATGATCAAAGCGTATACTTTGGTCTACCGGATCCGTCCAGGTAACTACATTTAAATCCGGCATTGCTTCAATGAAATTATTTAAAAGTTGTTCCTTCTGTTTGAAATCATTATAAACCGCCTGCTCTTCTCCATAAAACAAATTAATATTTATGAAACAGCTGATCGCACCGAAGAAATTAAGTGCTTTCTCTCCCTCGTAATAACTTCTAGTAAAATCATCTTCCTGAATTCGTGTCTTAAGCCTGTTTTGGTAATACTGTGCCTGCTCTATCGTACATTCCGGATATTCACCTTGTTCTATTATGATCGCATTCAAAGCTGTACAGAAATCCTGTTGACTCCCTTCAAGGGATTGGAACACGGGATTCACAAAATCTTGTAGCGTCTGTGTCTCAGTATTTACTCTATCTACCAGCCTCATGACAACGTTTGCGGCAGATAACGCCAGTTCCGGAGTTTGTGTCCCCGTATCACGACTTTCATAAAATTGTCTGAGCGGCAGTGATTTTTCTGCGCCATTGCCAATTAAAAAATCTAAATATTCTGCATAATCATATAAGTATTCCTCCCTTATCTCTACTCCATCATAAGCAGGATCCATATCTTGACCCAGTATCAGCCTCTGCTGCAAGGAGATCAGTGCATTCTTTACTTCAGACAGATTATCCGGATTAGGGTCCTCAAGACACGACCAGGAAACACCTTGCAATACATACATGAGATCATAAAGTGCCTTTGGATGGCTTCTTCCTACGACATCTACCAGATCATAAATGGCTGCATCCAATAAATCAGCACTTACATTTTCCTTGTTATCAAGGTAGTTGTATAAACGGGAATCTGTCGGGACCTCCTGGACGATTTCAGACAAGGGTTCCAATTTGGATTTAATTAGCTCTAGGCAATAAATCTTATCAATAACTGCTCCGTTTTCATTATAGGGTTTTTCATATTGGGCCCATTCCTTTGCAGTCTCCTCAGATTCACTTAATTTTTTCTCATATAAAGTGACCAGGCCTTGGTATAGTGCTTCTTCATCATCGGAAGCGGCAGCTTCAATGATTTCGTCCGTAATACCTTGGTATCTGTCTAAGTACTCAAAATTCCAATTTTGTATTCCATAGGTAGTCCAAAGGATTGCTTGGATACACCTGTAAAGAAGTTCATTCTTTTCTCCAATATCTAAGGTATCCTTATTGTTAATATAATAACAGAGTACTTCGAAAGAGCCATCCTCATAAATTTCATTATTACTGATTTGTCTTCCCAGATCCCTGATAAACGAATATTCACAGACCGGATTTACTGTGAAGGAATCAATATCCTCCCCTAAGAAATCCTCTAAGTTTACCGTATCAAATACTTCCTGTAACGCCGTGATAACCCCTGAATTATCTGCTTCCGTATCAAACTCTACATGATCAAAATGCTCGCTGCCATCTTCATCTGTCCAGGTAACAACCGTGAGTTCCGGCATTGCTGTCAAAACAAGCTCCACTAATTCTTCGTACTGCTTGGAAGTCGTATAA
>JAQZBA010000022.1 GCA_029239365.1 Herbinix sp.
GAGGAAGAGTTCCGTAACGGAGTGAGGCAGTTCTCTTCAGGACAGGATAATGAGGTATGGAGCTATGGAGAAGATAAGCTAAGAATATTCTCGAACTATCTATTCATGAGGGAACGATTACGGCCATATACAAGAAAGCTAATGGAGGAGGCACACGAGAAAGGCTTACCGATCATGAGAACCATGTTTGTTGACTTTCCTGAGGAGTCCGGCTGTTGGGAGCTGACGGATCAATATATGTTTGGTTCACAGGTACTCGTAGCTCCTGTGATGGAGGAGGGAATCAGAGAGAGAAGAGTTTATCTTCCCAAGGGTTGGATTTGGTTAGATTCTTATACGAAGAAGGAATACGAAGGTGGGCAATCTATTATTGTAGCTGCACCGCTTGCTATCATTCCTGTCTTTGTGAAGAAGGGCTTTGCTATTGATCTTTATTAATAGGATGCAAAGGATTTAGATTTAAAATTTAGGTGTTAAAAATAAGGAGCTGCTAACCAAATCAATTTGGTTAGCAGCTCCCCTATTCTGTGCGCCTAGCATAGGCGCAATCGTTACCAATTTCATTGATATCTGAAATGACGTCGATGAATATCCTACAGTACAAGTGACGCCGGAGTATACATACGTGCCTTCATCTCATTATCGAGCATATATAGACCCTTCGGATCACCGGCAAATAAATCGAATTTCTTTATATTATCATCGGCATTTTTCTCTTCTTCACCCTGTTCCTTGATAAACCAATCGAGGAATTGCATGGTACGGAAATCCTTGTTTTGATATGCGACTTCATAAATGTTATTAATAGATGCGGTTACGAACTGTTCGTGAGCGAGAGCAAGGGGAAGAGGATCGCGGAAGTTAGTGTAAACCTTATCCGGACCTGCAATCGCCTCCAACTTAACAACCTCACCGTTATTTAATAAGTACTGACGAAATAATAACGCATGGTCTCTTTCTTCCTGCATCTGCACAAAGAACCAATTTTCAAAGCCGTTCAGGCTATTGTCAGCGTAGTAATTTGCCATATCCATATAAAGATAAGCAGAAAAGAATTCTTTATTGATCTGTTCATTCAGTAATTTAGTAACTTCTTTATTCAGCATATTCATCTTCCTTTCTTGGGTCCTATGTAATTTAAGCTTCAATCATAATTACGGATACAGGACAGCTATCTTCTGCCTCTTTTGCGGCTGCCTCAGCATCAGCGGGAACAGGAGAGGTATATACCTCGGCAAGCCCCTCTGCATCCATTCGAAATACTTCCGGGCAGGTATCGGCACAAAGACCGCAGCCAATACATCCATTACGTTCTACAAATGCTTTCATAAAAGACCTCCATTTCTCAGTGATTAATAAAATAATGATAAACAATATCCATAAATTTTATACAACATTTAGGACATTATTATTATAGCATACAATAGTATGTTTGTAATGGTTATTTTTTCTTTTTATTCTTGAGATTTCCAAAAAATTATGCTATAATGAAAACGATGTGAGCAATGCGGTCGGAGTAAAAGATCATAAACTTACTTTATGTTAATGATATGATACCGACCAGTACGTAGCTTATATTTTTCTATCTATACAAGATACATATTATTACAATGACATGTTTAAACTACTTAATGAAATGGAGGTTATAATATGCAAAAATACGAATGCACAGCCTGCGGATATATCTATGACGAGGCGTTAGGTGATCCGGATGGTGGCATTGCACCTGGAACAAAGTGGGATGATATTCCTGAGGATTGGGTTTGCCCCGTTTGTGGCGTTGGCAAAGATGGATTTGAAGCAGTATAAGAATGAAGAATGAAGCTGTCCCACACGTTGCTCAGGTTAGAGCCGTTGGGGGACAGTTTTTTTATGCATTAATTCATGACAAGTGAAAAGTTTAATTCTAGGAATACCATTGACATAGTAGGGATTACAAATTATCATAGAGCAAGGTAGAATAACAATTAGAAGGGAAGGATACAGAAATGAACCAATTTTCGAGAGCGGAGCTTCTCTTAGGTAAGGATAGTATGGAAACACTTAAAAATACAAGAGTGGCTGTATTTGGGATCGGTGGAGTTGGTGGTTACACAGTTGAGGCACTAGCCAGGAGTGGAGTCGGAAGCTTTGACCTGATTGATGATGATAAGGTATGCCTTACGAATATCAACCGTCAGATTATTGCTACGATAAAAACAGTAGGTAAATATAAAGTAGATGTTATGAAGGATCGAATCCTTGAAATAAATCCCAGAGCACAAGTGACTGTACATCAATGCTTCTATCTTCCTGATACTGCGGACAAGTTCGATTTCTCCCAGTATGACTATGTCGTAGATGCGATTGATACCATATCAGCTAAAATTGATCTGGTGCTAAGAGCACAGGAGAAGAATATCCCAATCATCAGCTGCATGGGTGCGGGCAATAAACTAGATCCTACCCGTTTTGAAGTAACGGATATCTATAAAACCTCTATCTGTCCCTTGGCCAGGGTGATGCGTAGAGAGCTCAAGAAACGAGAAGTTAAGAAGCTTAAGGTAGTCTATTCCAAGGAGCCGGCGAGAAAGCCGCTGGAAGATATGTCATTGAGCTGTAAGACCAATTGTATCTGTCCGCCGGGATCGGAGAACAAATGTACCATGAAACGCCAGATACCTGGAAGTATCTCCTTTGTGCCTTCGGTTGCAGGTCTGATCATTGCAGGAGAGGTAATCAAGGATATCACCGGTGTGAGATAAAGCAAGTCGCTGATCGGCGGTGGAAGGGGAGACGGATATGATTGGTTTAGGTACACTTGCGAATATGGCAGCAATCCTAATTGGATCAGCCATAGGAATTCTGTTACAGGGTGGATTAAAACAGAGATTTCAGACCACAATTATGAATGCCCTCGGCTTGGCGGTTATGTTTATTGGTATTAGTGGCGCTCTTCAAGGATTATTTGTGGTGAAGGGGGAAGGGCTAGAAACAGCCAATGTGATGCTGATGATAGTATCCCTAGCGATCGGAGCCTTCTTCGGAGAGTTGATTGATATTGAAGCAAGATTGGAGAATATGGGGGAATGGATCAAAGCCAGGATTAAGGTAAAAGGAGAAAAGGGGAAGAATTTTGTTGATGGATTTGTCAACAGCTCCTTATTATTCTGCATCGGTGCCATGGCAATCATCGGTTCTCTTGAAGATGGACTGTCCGGAGATGCTTCTATGTTGTATGCGAAGGCCATCATTGATGGTACAGTAGCAATCTTCTTTGCCTCAACCCTTGGAATTGGGGTATTCTTCTCCATCCTTCCTCTTGGTATCTATCAAGGGATTATTACATTATCGGCGAAATATATTGAGCCATATCTTAGTGAGCAGATGATAACGAACCTTTCTTTTATTGGCTCTGTTCTGATCTTTGGCATTGGTATCAATATGATATTTGGTAAGAAGATTAAATGTGGTAATTTACTGCCGGCTGTGCTGGTGCCAATTATATATGAATTAGTGATGACGCTATTTTAGAATTAGTATTATTTATAATAGACCTTCCTTAGAAAAGTACCGGAGCCATGGGATAAAACCATGACTTTTGGAGTTCTGAGGAGGGTCTTATTTTGTATATTTATGCGGTTGATATTAATAACAATAATATGGAAATATATGGATGTCCTATTGACTTTCGACTAAACCCGACTATAATAAATGTTAAAATATGTAAATAATTAATGGGGGATATCGCATGAGAGAGGATATTATTCAGGAATTAGGGAAAGCATTCAGGTTCATACTCATTATTATTGTTTTGTCCTTTGTATCGATAAGCGTCTTGAAAAATCCAGTTTTATGGACTCAGAACCAGGGATATGATCTCAAATCGGCGATTATCATTTCAGTAGGTTTTGCAGGAAGCTTTCGTGCGATGCTGTGCTGCAGAAAAAAAGTATAAAATGCTATTGACAATACCGGTATAATTGTATACAATAAAACAAATTCAAAACCAGAGAGATGGGAGAGTATAAATATGAATGAAAGAAAAGTCTTTATTAACCCTCATAACAACCTGCTGAAATTAGAGGAGCCGATTTATACCCTGGTAGATGTTGATGAGCCTAACACCTTCCGTAACCTGTTCCCTTATAATGAGATACCGAAGATTGCATTTAATGACAGAATCGTACCGCATAATCTGCCGGAGGAGATCTTTATTACCGATACAACCTTCCGTGATGGTCAGCAGTCCAGAGCTCCCTATACGACAGAACAGATTGTAACTATGTTTGACTATTTTCATCGTTTAGGAGGACCTAAGGGTTTAATTCGCCAAAGTGAATTCTTCTTATATAGTAAAAAAGATAGAGATGCCGTATATAAATGTATGGAGAGGGGTTATGAATTTCCGGAGGTTACCTCCTGGATCAGAGCTAGCAAGAGTGACTTCCAATTAGTGAAGGATATAGGTATGAAGGAGACCGGCATCTTAGTAAGCTGCTCCGATTATCATATCTTCTATAAGATGAAGATGACCAGAAAGGAAGCAATGAATCACTATCTGAGCGTTGTAAGGGAATGCTTGGAGACAGGGATTGCGGCTAGATGCCACTTGGAGGATATCACACGTTCTGATATCCATGGCTTTGTCATTCCTTTCTGCCACGAGCTTATGAAGCTGAGTCAGGTATATAATATTCCGGTGAAGATCAGAGCCTGTGACACGATGGGTTATGGTGTTAATTTCTCCGGTGCCGTTATTCCGAGATCAGTGCAGGGTATTATCTACGGTATCATGACTCATGCCGGAGTTCCTTCTAAGTGGTTAGAGTGGCATGGTCATAATGACTTCTATAAGGCGGTATCCAATTCCACGACTGCCTGGTTATATGGTGCAAGTGGAGTAAACTGCTCCTTGTTCGGAATCGGTGAGAGAACCGGTAATACACCGTTGGAAGCAATGGTATTCGAATATGCACAGCTAAAGGGTACCTTGGATGGTATGGACACTACCGTAATTACTGAGCTAGCGCAGTGGTATGAGAAGGAGGTTGGATATCGTGTACCCTCCAGAACTCCATTTGTAGGTAAGAATTTTAATGTAACCCGTGCCGGGATTCATGCCGACGGATTACTTAAGAATGAAGAGATTTATAATATCTTCGATACCGAGAAATTCCTGAACCGTCCTGTATTGGTAGCGGTATCAAATACTTCGGGATTGGCCGGAATTGCTCATTGGATTAATACATATTACAAGTTAAAAGGCGAGAAAGCCATTGGCAAAGATAATCCTGTGGTTCATAAGATAAGGGTATGGGTAGATAAAGAATATGACGAAGGTCGTGTGACTGTCATAACCGATGATGAATTAATTGAGATCATTCTGTCAACAGAGCAGGAACTGGGCATGAAAATTGTCGATGATACACTTATAAATTGACAAGCCTTTCAAAGCAGAATACAATAGAAAATGGCTAAGGTCAAAGAAACATTCATGAAACTGAAGAAAGCTTTACAATATGGAGGTTACAATGATATCAGCAGAGAAGATTGAAGCAGCGAAGGAACGATTTGGTCAACTTTTAATGGAACAGTTAAAAAGAGTAGAGACAATGAAAGCGCAGGGAGACTTTATTGATTATAAAGCTCTGGATAAGATTGTTGTAGGTGTATGTGGCGGTGACGGTATCGGTCCTGCGATCACCGGTCAGGCGCAGAGAATTCTGGAGTATCTGTTAAAGAATGATATTAATGCAGGAAAGATAGAATTTCGCATCATTGAAGGCCTTACAATTGAGCGAAGAGCAGCTGAACAGGCGGCAATTCCTCCCGCTGTCTTAGAAGAACTGAAGAAATGTCATGTTATTCTGAAAGGACCTACCACAACTCCCAGAAAAGGCGATCCCTGGCCGAATGTGGAAAGTGCTAATGTAGCAATGAGAAAAGAACTAGATCTGTTTGCTAATGTTAGACCCGTACGAATTCCTGAGCAGGGAATTGACTGGACTTTCTATCGTGAGAATACAGAAGGCGCATATGCGGTAGGTAGTAAAGGTGTCCATGTAACTGAGGATCTAGGAGTAGACTTTACGATTGCTACCACACAGGGTACCGAGAGAATTATCCGCGCGGCCTTTGAATTCGCGAAGGCGAATGGTAAGACCAGAGTGACTGCTGTAACGAAGGCTAATATTATTAAGACAACCGATGGCAAGTTCCTTGATATCTTCCGTGAGATTGCGAAGGAATATCCTGAGATAACCTCCGATGACTGGTACATTGACATCATGACAGCCAAATTAGTCGATGAGAAGAGAAGAAAAGACTTCCAAGTAGTAGTTCTTCCGAACCTTTACGGTGATATTATTACCGATGAAGCCGCAGAATTCCAAGGAGGCGTAGGAACTGCCGGTAGTGCCAATATCGGTAAGCGATATTCTATGTTTGAAGCTATTCATGGTTCCGCTCCCCGAATGGTGGAGGAGGGTAGAGATATCTATGCAGATCCTTGCAGCATGATTCGTGCAGGTGCGATGCTTCTTGCACACATCGGTTATACCAAAGAGGCCGATCAACTTTACCACGCTCTTGATATTTGTACGGTGAGTGAGAAAAAAGTATACACAACAGGCAGATCAAATGGTTCTACCGGAGCCCAGTTCGCTGATTATCTGATGGAAACCATTGAAACTATGCACGACTAATCCTAGGATTAATCAATGAAATATAAAAAATCGTTCCTGAAGGTTTTATATTAAGGAGGAAATTTCTTGGAAGATTTTGATCTTCATAAAGAGGTGTCAGATAAATATTCCTTACGAGGACGTGTATTCAACAAGCTTAGAGAAGATATACTGTCCGGAGTCTATCAAGAAAATGAAGAACTAAAAGAGAATACCATTGGTGTTGAGTTGGGTGTCAGCCGTACTCCGGTCCGAGAAGCACTGCGTCAGCTTGAGCTTGAGGGTTTGGTTACTATGATACCGAACAAAGGAGCTTATGTAACCGGTATTACACAGAAGGATATTCATGATATCTATGTGATTCGTTCTTCCCTTGAAGGACTTTGTGCAAGATGGGCTTGTGAACATATCACTGAGGCTCAGATTGAAGCACTCGATGAGATTTTATATTTGTCGGATTTTCATGCTCGCAGAAGTCACAATGAACAATTGGTTGAGTTAGACAATAAATTCCATGAATTAATTTATAAGGCTTCCGGAAGTAAGATTCTAGATCATGTTCTCTCAGATTTTCATCATTATGTGGAGCGAGTACGAAAGATAACTCTTGCTGCACCGGAAAGAGCGAAGAAGTCGAGTCAGGAACATGCGGCAATTCTGGATGCGATCCGAAAGCGTGACAAAGATCTTGCAGAAGCTCTGGCACATGAGCATATAATCAACACAATCAAGAACATTAGTGAAAAAGGACTATAGATAAGGTGAAAAAATCCCACATGAGAAGGTTATAATTCCTTCCCCTGTGGGATCTTTTTGATTATTGAATACGTCGATTTGCTTCCTGTTATTGAGAAATTACTTATTCCTCCGAAGCCAGTAACTCCCACTGCTCCAGAAGCTGTTCCAAACGGATCTCGATTGACTTCTTTTCCTCATTGAGCTCAATTAGTTTCTGAACATTGGTAAATACTTCTTCCTTGGTTAGCAGTTCATCTATTTCTTCATTCCGTAACTCTAACTCATGGATTTCATCCTCTGTTTTCTTGAGATCATTCTTGCGTTTTCGTGTTTTTGCCTGTTCCTCTTTTTGCTGCTGCCAATTCTGTTTGTTCTCACTATCTGCATCCGTGCTATTCGTGGATAAGGAGGAGGTGGGGAAAGCTGCAGGGAATGCACCGGGCCTATTACTTGAGCTTGCATTCATACTACTTGTCTTCTTAAGATAAGCAGCCTCAACCTCAGGTTTTTTCTCAAGATAATAATCATAATTACCAATATAGTTAAGTAAGGTCTGTTCTGTAAGATCAAGAATTCTGGTAGCAGTTTTATTAATAAAGTAACGATCATGTGATACATATAGAACGGTACCACTATAATGGTTGATTGCATTTTCCAAGATTTCTTTTGAGGTGATATCCAAATGATTCGTTGGCTCATCCAGAATCAAGAGATTAGCCTCGGATAACATCAGCTTGGCCAAAGATACATGTCCGCGTTCACCACCGCTAATATCCTTGATCCGCTTGAATACATCATCTTCAGTGAATAGAAATGCAGCTAATATATTACGGATCGATGTATTATCCATATGGGGATAGGTATCCTGCAATTCATCAAATAAGGTTTTATCCGGGTCTAGAACTTGGTGCTCCTGGTCGTAGTAACCAACTTTGACCTTGGTTCCGAGCCGGACCTCTCCACCGTCGGCTTCCACCTGGCTATTAATTATTTTGAGTATCGTAGTCTTGCCGGTACCGTTATTGCCGATGATAGCGACTTTCTCACTACGTTTGATATCAAAGCTTAGTTCGTTGAAGAGAAGGAGCTTATCATATGATTTGCGAAGACCTGTAACTGTTAATACATCATTACCGCTTAAAATCCGAGGTTCTAAGTTGAAATGCATCTGTGTGTGTTCTAACGGTCGATCGACACGTTCGATTTTATCCAGCATTTTCTCACGGCTTTCCGCACGCTTAATGGACTTTTCACGATTGAAGGAACGAAGCTTAGCGATAACCTCTTCCTGATGTTTGATTTCCTGCTGCTGATTTAGATATTGTTTCAGCATGGCATTCTGAAGCATGGACTTTTTTGCGGCATAAGCAGAATAATTTCCTTCAAAGGTGGTACACTTGGTATTATCCAGTTCAACCACTTTAGATACTACTTTATCCAAAAAATATCGATCATGGGCTACCACAATGACAGCTCCATTGTAATTCAATAAGAAGGTTTCAAGCCAAGCGATGGAGATTAAGTCAAGGTGATTCGTAGGCTCGTCCAACAGGATGATATCGGGCTTTGATAATAGTAACTTACCTAAGGCAATACGGGTTTTCTGACCACCGGATAAGGTGTTCACCTTTTTATCAAACTCCTCTTCGCCAAAGCCTAAGCCTTTTAAAATACCGGTTACTTCACTTTGATATGCATATCCGTTCTTTATTTCGAATTCATGCATCAGTCTGGTGTAGGTGCTGAGCATTTGATTTAGCTTTTCGCCTTCAACATGCTTCATTTCATGCTCCAGACATCGGATATTCGCATCAAGATCGATGATATCTTGCTTTACTGTCAGCATTTCAGATAGAATAGAATTCTCTGAGGCCAGATTCTGATGCTGAGCTAGGTATCCGATGGTGCTTCCTTTCGATAGAATTATTTCACCTTCATCGGATTGCATTTCTTTCATTATTATTTTTAATAAAGTAGATTTACCGGCACCATTGATTCCTACAATCGCTGCCTTTTCCTTCTCGTTAATATGAAAGGAGACACCGGATAGAATTTGTGCTGTACCAAACGCTTTATTGATATTATTACATGCAAGAATCATACTAATTACCATGCCTTTCTAACAACCTGCATTCTTTGAGCCGCAGGCACATACTGTTGTTTATTTTAGCATATGAAACTTTACAAGTAAAGTTCAGCTTTGCAAGTAAAGAGCGGATGCAATTGACTTATTCTTAACAATCAAATATAATTAGAGTAATGGAAGAGAGAAGGAGGAAGGTCATTGTATAAGAAAGAAATTTCGAAAGCAGTTATAAATAGATTACCTAGATACTATCGTTACTTGGGAGATTTACTTGAAAAAGATGTTGTGCGCATCTCCTCAAAGGAACTTAGTGAGAAAATGAAGGTTACAGCATCGCAGATCAGGCAGGACCTTAACAATTTCGGCGGTTTTGGGCAACAGGGGTATGGATATAATGTTGAGTACCTTCACTCTGAGATTGGGAAGATATTAGGACTGGATACAAAATATAATGTTATCATTATTGGTGCCGGTAATTTAGGACAAGCGTTAGCAAATTATGTTGATTTTGAGCGAAGAGGTTTTTTTGTAAAGGCTATCTTTGATGTCAGTCCAAAGTTGATCGGTACACAAATTCGCGGGAGCATTGTCAGAGCATCTGATGATCTTGAGCACTATATCAAGAATAATCAAGTCGATATTGCCGCTATCACTGTTCCGAAGACAAAAGCACCTCAGCTTGCAGCAGATCTTGCAAAATGGGGTATTAAGGGTATCTGGAACTTCGCACCAACCGATTTGAATCTCCCGAAGGATGTTACAGTAGAGAATGTCCATCTGGCAGAAAGCCTGATGAAATTATCCTACCGATTATCGGGTAAGGAAGACATGAAAGCATAAGGGCTTGTAGGATGAGAAGGGTTGTTTGCACATGGGAAAAAAAGAGAAGAAGATTAATTTTACCAATATCGTTAGAAATAAGAAACTGCCAATACTGACACTGGATGCACGTTGGCATGAATTATTTCCGGAGGAAAAGAAAACCTCTATCATCAAGGAATTGGAGCTAAAGGTCAATAATCTTCTCAAAAGCCAGGGTAGGCTGGTGAATGATATTAAGGATATGAAACGTCTTAAGAGCAGCTTACTGAAAGATATAGTAGATAATATGGATATCGGTAAGAATACGACCGGTAAAGCAAAAGAGAAGAAATTGGACATGAATAAGCAATACGTTAATGAATTGAATGAGAAAATTAATAAAGCAATGGATGAATTGGCTGATGTACCGTACCAGATTAAGTTGGTGAATGAAGAGCTTTTGGCGGAAAGTATTAATATAATCTATTATGAGCTGGAAGATAATAAGGAAGTGATGAAAGAGGTTACGGATTGGATTGCAAGTATCAGAGAAGAGCTTAAGACTAAAATCTTGATAAAGCAAGACTTGGAAGCAAAGAATACATTGATATATACATATATGCATGACATTCTCGGCCCGCAAATTATGGAGATGTTTGATAATGAACATGGTGAAAGAAATTAGAGATACAAGATTAGATGGATGATTTGAGCTTCCCTTGCACAGCCTGAAAGACGGACAAATGTCATTTCAGACGGTGGATTATGGGAGGCTCTTAGTTCATTTTCATCATGCTGCTAGAGAAAAGAAGAACCATATTAGATGTCATAAATCTGATTATAGAAAGCAGGTGAACTAAGACATGATTACCGGAATAGGAGTTGACTTGATTGAGGTTGCTCGGGTAACGAAGGCTTGTGAGAAAGAAAGCTTTCTGAAACGTTACTTTACTAATCCTGAAATTGAACTGATAAAGCAAGATAGTAAGAAAGCGGCGGATAATTTTGCTGTTAAGGAAGCGGTCGCAAAGATGCTTGGGACCGGTTTTCATACCTTCTTTCCGATTGATATCGAGGTGTTACGCACACCCGAGGGAAAGCCTTATGTTAATTTGTTTGGCAAAGCACAAGAAGTAGCCGATATGCAAGGGATTACCCAGGTTCACGTATCAATTACTAACACAAAAGAATATGCGAATGCATTCGCAGTTGGTGAAAAGCTGCCGTAATTCAATTCATTTTAAGGAAGGTGTGTGAGTCATGAAGTATGCAGTTGATTCTAAAAGAATGAAGATAATTGATGACTATACCATCGATATAATTGGAACTCCGGCGATGGAATTGATGGAACGGGCTGCAAGGCAGCTGGTTGCAGTAATGCAGTTAAGAATAACTAAGAAGGACCGGATATTGGCAGTCTGCGGACCGGGTAACAACGGTGGAGACGGAGTTGCAGCGGGCAGAATACTGTTTTCACAGGGCTATCAGGTTGCAATACTTTTGGTTGGGAATGAAGACAAGTGCTCAGTACAGATGAAAGCTCAGCTTGAGGTGGCTAAGAATTTGGGGATACCGTTAGAAAACAACAACAAGCTATCCGAATATAATATTATAATTGATGCTATTTTTGGGGTTGGATTGTCAAAACCCGTAACCGGTGTTTTTGAAGAAGTAATAAAGAGTATTAATGATTGTCAAAATATCGTATATGCAGTGGATATTCCCTCAGGAATATCGGCTGAGGATGGTAAGATCAGGAGTGCTGCAGTTGTAGCAGATGAAACAGTCACCTTCGGTCATAATAAGATTGGCCTATTACTATATCCGGGTGCAGAGTGTGCAGGTAACGTTACTGTGGTCGACATAGGATTTCCTGAAGAAGCCTCGAAGCAAGTTCAATTGGATACCTTTTATTATGAAACAGAGGATATCCATCGAATGCCGAAGAGAAAGAATTATAGTCATAAAGGGACTTATGGCAAGGTTCTGATCATCGCAGGAAGTAAAGGAATGGCAGGAGCTGCTTGTCTGAGTGCTAAGTCGGCTTATCGTGGCGGCGCAGGCCTTGTCATGGTTCTCTCTAGTGAATGTAACCGGATTATAATCCAGACTCAACTTCCGGAGGCTCTATTTGCTGCTTATGATGATGAGGGAAGCGATACGGAGAAGCAACAACAATTATTGAAGCATTTAGGATGGGCAACGGCAATTGTAGTAGGTCCCGGTTTAGGACTTTCTGAAGAATCCGCTATACTATTGGACACTGTCCTAAGAGAATCAAAGGTTCCGGTGATAGTGGACGGTGATGCAATTACATTATTGGCAAAGCAGTACGTAGTGGATGGTGAGTGTAACAGCCAGGCGAATCAGATAACTACCCGCTTGAGCCGACTTAATGAGCGAATGAGTGCACCGTTAATCCTAACACCTCATCTCATGGAATTATCCAGGTTGCTAGGGCTTCCGGTGTCTGAGATAGCTAATAATCTAATTGACACTGCCCGTCAATGTTCTTATAATAATAAGTTGATATATGTAATCAAGGATGCTCGTACCATCGTTGCAGGCAACGACAGATATTATATCAATGTATCCGGTAATCATGGTATGTCTACCGGAGGTAGTGGAGATGTATTAACAGGTATAATTGCAGCTGTGATTGCACAGGGAATGGAACCCTATGAGGCAGCCTGCCTCGCAGTATATATCCATGGCATGGCAGGAGATGAAGCTGCCAAGGAAAAGGGGACCTATTCCATGATGGCAAGTGATATTGTGAGTTCAATTGAAAAGGTGCTAATGAATCTTGATGAGTAATAAAGGATGACTGCGATGCCGGTTGATGCGTGCATTCTATCGTTTATAACAAGGAGTGACATAATTAATGATGAAGGATGAACTTATTGTACAGGAGAAAAGGGATTACTACAGAGTTCAGGCAAATGTAAGCTTGAATGCAATAAAGCATAATCTGCTGGAAGTCAGAAAAAAGTTAACAGCTGATGCAAAGTTGATGGTAATAATCAAGGCGGATGCCTATGGCCATGGTGCTGTACCACTAGCTAAGGCAATCGGAGATAGTGGTAAGATTGATTGCTATGGAGTTGCGATTATCGAAGAGGCTGTAGAACTTAGGGAAGCGGGGGTTAATAAACCGATTCTTATCCTAGGTTATACACCGAGAGAACAGTATGATCTTGTGGTAGCATACGATGTTGCACAGACCATCTTCCAGTATGAGATGGCAGAAGCCTTGTCAATAGAAGCGAAGCGCCAGGGAAAGATTGCGAAGCTTCATATAAAATTAGATACAGGAATGACCAGAATTGGTTATGCAGATACAGACGAAAGTGTTTTAGAGATTAAGCGTATCGCTGCACTTGAGCATATTGAGATTGAGGGCTTGTATTCCCATTTTGCCAGAGCGGATGAGACGGATAAATCCAGTACACAGAAGCAGCTTCAAAGATATAAGGCATTTATTGATGCTCTGGAACGGGAAGGGATTACAATTCCGGTAAAGCATATTGCTAATAGTGCCGGTATTGTAGAATTTCCTCAGTCGTATTTTAATTTGGTCCGTTGTGGGATTGCAACCTATGGAATCTATCCATCGGACATGGTTAATAAAGAAGACATAAAGTTAATCCCGGCAATGGAATTAAAGACCCATGTGATCTATGTGAAAGAGGTTGAACCCGGTGTCGGAGTTGGTTATGGTGCAACCTATGTTACCGATCGGAAGACTAAAATAGCTACGATTCCGGTAGGCTATGCTGATGGTTATTCTCGTAACCTTTCAAACAATGGAAAGGTTATCATTCGAGGGCAATATGCTCCGATCTTAGGGCGTATCTGTATGGATCAATTTATGGTGGATGTAACTGAGATCGAGGAGGTACAGCAGGGAGATTCGGTAACCTTATTAGGTAGAGATGGAGATGCCTACATATCAGCAGAAGAACTGGCAGAGTGGTCCCACTCCTTCGCCTACGAGCTTGTATGCACGGTAGGTAAGCGAATTCCGCGGGTTTATTCTCAGGCAACAGTGTGAAAAAAGAGTATCATCATATCTAAAGTGCAAAAATCCTTTCTTCACCAACATAATTAATAGCATTTTGCAGGTTAATGAGAAAAACATATACACTTTATGGAATACACACGAAGAAAATGGCAATAATAAAGTTAGCCGAATATTGGAGTGTGAATAAAGTGGTTATCAAACGAGGAGATATCTTTTATGCTGATTTACGGCCGGTAGTAGGATCCGAGCAGGGCGGTGTTAGACCCGTTCTGATTATTCAGAATGATACAGGAAATAAACATAGTCCTACAGTAATATGTGCGGCCATTACATCAAAAATGAATAAAGCAAAGCTCCCCACCCATGTGGAATTAGATGCTGAAAAATATGGAATTGTAAAAGATTCAGTTATTTTGTTGGAGCAAGTAAGAACCATTGACAAATCAAGACTGAAAGAGAAAGTTTGTCATTTGGACCGGGATGTATTGAAGAAAATTGATAAAGCGTTAATCATTAGTTTTTCTTTGGATACATATTTTAGATAGTACGAAAAAAGGAACCCATTCGGGTTCCTTTTTTGTTATACAGCAGGGGAGCTGTATAACCATAGCGTATAATAGGGTGGGAGTAGAAAGTGTTTTATCACTGTCTATGTAAACAATTATATAGAAAAAATGTGTACACATTGTGACGATTTTATAAAGTTTAGCTAAAAAAATGAAACAATATATGAAATTAAAGCAAAGAAAAAAATAACGTCTGCAAATGCAAACTTACTTCTTAAACACAATAATAGAAAGCCGGTATTCAGTCTTTCTATTATTTATATTTATAGTGTAGGGAGGAGGAGAGTGAAAATTTCACTTTCTGCTTTCTAGTATAAAGGGCAGATATGATGTTTTTATGGATAGATTAAAGACTTTTTGTGAACAAACTGGTACATAAATATGGCAGACTTGGAATGGAAGCAAGGGACGATTAAGTAGGATTTACTTGCTATAATTTTATTTATTGTGTAAAATTACAGTTAGTATGCAGGTAGGCGCATAAACGATAAACGGGGATTGGATTGTACAATATGAATAAAAAATATTTTAACAATTTAAATATTAGAAGTAAGCTGCTACTGCTTTACGTCTTCTGTGTATTGATACCGATTATTCTGACAGATGCGATTATTATGTACACTGTCAGTGGTAATTACAAAGAAAGCCAGTTAAGGGACTTGCAGCATGCCATGGAGAGAGTGGAATATAACTTAGGTGAGAATATTGCTGCATGTACTATGTTCACGAATAATATGTACACGGACAGTTTGTTGGATAAGTTCTTAAACAAACAGTACTCAAGCTTCAATGAATACTATGATGAGTATAATAAAATGCTGGATAACAATAGTTTAAGCTATAATTATAATGCAGGTTTATTGTACAAGATTGAGATTTTTGCTGATAATGACACCATGATTGGTGGAGGTAAGATTTCTACCATAAAGACAATTAAGGATACTGATTGGTATCAGGAGTTCGAGAAGAGTGGAAAGGATATCTTTCTATTTGCTTATTATGATGAGAGCAAGAAGTTTCTGCCGGGAAGCGGTTCCTGCCGAACGATAAGTATTATTCGTAGACTGGATAATTTCGGTTCGAAAAATATTGAAAAGCTTTTAAAAATTGATGTCGATTATAATATGCTGCTTACGGACGTACTGAACGAGAAGATTGAAGGAACAATTTTTGTTAGAAATAATGACTATATTCTGTTTTCTAATATTCCTAACACAAGTGGTATGAAGGTCTTTGATACATCCGATATTATAGAGGACAGTGAACCTACTATGAGCAAAACCTTCAAAAGTGGTACTCAGGAATGGGAGATTGTTACTTTTGCTGAGAATACGCCTTTCTGGAACGTTATCTTTCAAAATAAGGGTCTTTTATATCTATTTCTGCTCGATATCATAGTACCTACGATTTTAATTTATCTGATCGGAAAATCAATCACTCACCGCTTAACGGTTGTCACAGCATATCTGGGAAAAGTCGAAAAGGAACAGTTTGAGGTAATTGACTTCACCGAGGGTGAGGATGAAATAGGTAAAGTGATTCGTAGTTACAATATGATGGTGGTTCGAATCAAAGACCTGATTGAGGTAGTGTTCAAAGGAAATGCTGAAAAACAGGCGCTGGAGCTTTCGAAAAAACAGGCTGAGCTACAAGCGATTCAAAGCCAGGTGAATCCACATTTCTTATTTAACACCTTAGAGACGATACGTATGCGAAGCTTGATTAAGAGCGAATTAGAAACGGCCAATATCATTGGCGAGTTGGCAATCTTATTTCGAAAGAGTATGACCTGGGGACAAGATTGCATTACGATAAATGAAGAAATGAGTTTTATTGAGAAATATATCAACATCCAGAAATACCGTTATGGTGATAAAATCAAGTTTTATCATTATGTGATGAAGGAATGTGAGACTTATCTGATTCCGAAGCTCACGATAAGTAGTTTTGTAGAGAATGCCTGCGTGCATGGACTGGAAGCAACAGAAAATGAAGGGGTAATCTCCTTAACGATTACAAAAAACGAGGAGTACCTGTTTGTTGAAATCTCAGATAACGGAAAAGGATTTGAAGAAAGCCGTCTGGAGGAAATTCGATATATGATTGCTAATGCAGATCATAAGATGCTTAGTAAATCAAAAAGTACGGGAATGCTGAATGCATACCTAAGACTCAAGATGCATTTTGATAATCAGATTGAATTTGATATTGACAGCGAAACAGAAAAGGGAACCGATATCATTATTCAGATACCGCTCAAGGCCGTGGAGGATTCTGTCATCGCAGAAGAAGTGAAAGTTAACAAGGAGGTTACACTGAATGATAAAAGTAATGATTGCTGATGATGAGCCATTTATCCGTCAAGGACTCAAGATATTAATTAATTGGGAACAGTATGGCTTTGAAGTGTGCGGAGAAGCTGCGAACGGCAAAGAAGCTCTGGAGCTTATGGCTAATACGGAGTATGACTTAGTCATTACTGATATCAAGATGCCGAATATGAGCGGATTGGAGCTCATTGAATATACTTGGGATCATATTTCCAAACATACTAGATTTATTATCCTTAGCGGCTTCTATGAATTTGAATATGCAAGGAAGGCGATTAAATTCGGTGTTATGGATTATGTACTGAAACCGGTGCAAAAAGAAGAATTGATTAGAGCGCTGGAGAATTACAAGGAGCAATATTTTAGGAAGATTGCAGAACGTAAGAAGCTGGAATATTCGGATAAAGTTGTATTTGACCGACATCTTACCTATCTGATTACGGATAAATTTGATAAGGATAATCTTGAGTATGTAAGAGATGCGGTTTCTGACAGCTCTGATGTACGATACATCAGTATCGAATATGATTCGTCTGAGCCGAAGTTCAAAGCTTTGACGAAAGAAGGTAAGATAAAGGCTAAGAACGAGCTTTATGATACCCTGCGGGCTTATCTTGGTGATCATTGGTATCATGCTTATATCGAAACCCACCCGAATGAGGATATCTATGGTGTCGGTTTTATCTTCGTGAAACACTTTGCGGAAGAAGCCGGTAGTAATGAGAAGGACTATATTCAGAAGCTTTACAGTCGTTTGAATGACTCTATTTCTTACAAGCTAACACTATATATCGGTCAGAAAGTTGTGGACATCAGTCAGATCTCTGAATCCTTTAAATCGGCAACCATAGCGCGAACCTTCCAGCTGTTCTCCAAGGAAAAGGATATCGCATATTATGACGAGATTGAGGGGAAGCTTAATACCAATCGTCATCCTGTCGATAAAGAAATGATGGATGAGCTAATTCGATCGATTGAGGAAAATGATATAGACAGTATAGAGAGAAAAATTGATCAGGTATATGAGCATTTTAAGGAGCTGGCAACCGAACCGGATATAATAAAAATCAACTTGGATTATCTGCTGTTTAATCTAATTAGTCTGGCGAAGGATTTAGATCCGGAATTTGATCAGGAGGAAATCTACCGTATGATTAGCCAGGGAGGCTATGAGCAGATAGCAGTACGCGGAAGCGTGAAGCATTTTAAGGATTTTGCATTGGAGTTCTCCAGCTATCTCTTACAGATTAGGCAGCATGCCTTCGGTGGAGTCCTGACCGAGATTGAAAAGGAGATTACCGAACACTATGCAGATAATCTCAGCCTGAAATCCTTGAGTGAAAAATACTATATTAATAGTGCTTATCTCGGCCAGATATTTAAAAGGCAGTTTGGCAGCGCTTTTAAAGATTATCTGAATAATTATCGAATCGACCGCGCGGCTGAGTTTTTAATCCGTTCTGATGAAAAAGTATACCTAATCGCCAGTGCAGTAGGCTTTAATAACACAGATTATTTCATTTCGAAATTTGTTCAGATAAAAGGGATCACTCCCTTACAGTACCGAAAGCAATTTATTAACCGAAAAAGCTGATCTAACAAATGTCATAACCCATTTCTTCGTGGAAAACGTGTAAATGGGTTATTCTTTTTTATGACATGAGAATTGTGATATCTATTTATCTTGTACAAGTTTTTATGCACTTTATACAAAATACGAATTATTATCGATCAGAATATAATGAAATATAATTATTAGTATTTTGACTATACTTTGTAAGTTGAGAATTATGCTTAGGAATGGTATTATTTTATTAGCTGATTGATGTAAATTGTTGAGCGACAATACATTACATAATATACCATTTACATCAACAGTAAATTAACATAGGGAGGATCAACATGAAAAAAATCAAATCCTTGATTGCTGTACTTATGGTAATCACAATGTTCGGAGCACTTTTCATTGGCTGTAAGAAAGAGGATACAGCTACAGATAAGGAGCCCGCTTCAACTGAGCAACCTGCAGACAAAGAGGAAGCTGCTGAAAGCACAGAAACTGAAACAAAAGAAGCAAAGATGTTCACAATGTTTAATGCTGTTCCTGGAACTGAGATTCCGGATGACAACCGTTTAATGAAAGCTATTGCAGATAAAACAGGCGCATGGGCTAAAATCACTTGGTTAACAGGTCAGACTGCTGACGAGCGAATCGGTGTTATGATCGCTGGTGGCGATTATCCTGATTTCATCACAGGTGCTACCGGTACTGCTGCATTACTTGAAGCTGGCGCATTAATTGCAATTGATGAGTACTGGGATGCATATCCTAATATCAAGAATTACTTATCAGAATCTGATTGGAATAAGGTTAGAGCAGAGGACGGACACGTTTATCTGGTACCTCAGTTCGGTATTATCCAAGGCGAAGATGCAGCTACCTATCATTGGGATGAAGCATTCTGGATTCAGAAGGACGTTCTGATCTGGGCTAACTATCCTAAGATCACTACGATGGATCAGTATTTTGATACGATTAAGGCATACATGGAAGCAAATCCTACCACAGCTGATGGTCAGGAAACCGTTGGTTTCACTATGAGTACTGAGGACTGGAGATACTTCGGTATTGAGAACCCTCCATATTTCTTAATGGGTTATCCTAATAATGGCGCATGTATCGTAGATCCTGAGACAGAGACAGCAATTGACTACAATACATTACCTGAAGCAAAGACATACTATCAGAGAATGAACAAAGCATTTAACGAAGGTTTAGTTCATCCTGAGACATACACTATGTCTTACGATCAATATATTGCATTATTATCTAC
>JAQZBA010000358.1 GCA_029239365.1 Herbinix sp.
ACCTCATTTCTTAATTGATATTGTGTATATGCAGCAAGCTGCGAATGAGTAAATAAAGACAATCGAGAATTTGCATTATACACATATTCGAATGTATAACTTAGGTGTGCCGGCTTGATCTCTTCAATTGTTAATGTTAAATCGGCCATATTACCCGGAATGCCAAGAGTACCAATGAATTTTACCGAGAAACTATGATCGGAAGGATTTTCCGTCACTTCAACTTCTCCATTGCTATAAGATGCTGCCACATCTTCAAGCATCTGTTTTGTTACCGTTCCGACTCCTCTTACTTTTGCTGTTATCCGCTCCCTCCGAAACGTATCAGATTTGGATACATCCACAGTTAGCCCATAGATTTTTTCGTACCTTGATAGCAGGGAAGAAGCCGTGTTGATAAAGCACTCCTCTATTGTCTTATTAAAACCACTTGCAACAGTGTTAATATTATTAGACAAGATACCCTGGAGTTCTTTCATTGTGATATTTTCACTATAAATTGGAGGTAATAAAGTCATTAAATCCATATCACACCGCCTCCGTCAAAGTCACCGTTCCACAAATCGGCATTTCGGTATTGTCAATCGTGATATTAGCGGTATTGTTGTTTATAAGTAAGGTATTATAGTCCTTGACACCATTGGTTGACAACAGAATACTACCTATTTTCGCATAGCTCACGTTGTATATTTCAAAAACAGTTTCCTGTAAGTATGCTGTCAGGCTTTCTGTAAAAGCAGCTTGTACATCTGCAAGCCACTGCGTGCCGTCTAAGGTTACATTTGCAGTAACATTTATTGTTAGGCTTGCCGGGCTTGCCACTGTTACAGTAGCTCCGATCGGTCTTACTGTTTCTATGTAATCGTTAACGGTTGTTGGTAGGTCTTCATCCACTTCTAAGTTTTCATCCACTACCAGGACTTTCACGGTTCCGGCTCCATTCCAAAGAGGAAATACCTTAGCATCGCCACATCCCGGCACATCTAGTGCCCAATTTCTATAATCGTATACATTGCCGCTTGTTGATGCAGATTGCACCTGCATATAAAACCTTGCACGCAAATTATCATCGCTTTCTTCATCCTCACCGGAAGTAATAATATCCGTTAAGGTAGCTGTGATGCCGTTAATATTATCAATATTTTCAAGCGTACCAGAATATGTATTACCGATATTCCCTGCTTGCTCGCAAGTGGCACTATATATATTAGTTGATAGTTTAGAAGTTAACTTATAGGTGGTATCACCCAACCCCCACCTGGTTCCTATTTCTACCGCACCGCTGGTAACTATTTTCCTTACCGCATGGGTCACCGGTTTTCTTATAATCCCATAATCTGCAACCACTCTGTCCAGATATTCACCGACTGCGGTATCTCCAGATACTAGATCAATAAAATTGTTAAGCATAAAATATGTCTGGGCAAGCTGATAAGCACATGGAGCTAAAGCATCATAGATGACTGAGCCTTCCCTTTTATCAACGTCACTGGTTACCTTACTTAGCATATCCTTTAAAATATTCTCATAATTCATACTTTCAAACATTACGCACTCACCTCCTTTTTCATACTGGTGATACCGTAGATGCTTATCACATCAAAGGTACATAGGATTGAATCCCCTTTAATTATAGAATTAAAATTTTCAACATTATTGATACGTCCATCCTGTAAAAGACATTCTTTTATTCTGCGCATTAATTCCATTTGAACATATAGCTTATCTTTGCCGATTAAGCTTTCCAGTTCTACTCCATAGGTAAAGCTATAAATCGGATATTCATACTTTTCTGTATTTAGCATCTTATCAATTGCTTGCTGTAAAGCCTCCGATCCATCGATATAGCCTTGAATTTTATGCTCGGATATTTTATATGTCTTCGAGGGTTCTGATGTCTCCGATGTTGTAAGTGTTACATCAATACTAGCATTCGGTATCATATTTTCACATCCTCCACTTTATATTCATATACTTGTCCATTCATAGATAGTGTTAGGGTAGACCCCTTTGTAATGAAGGCTTTGTCGATAATCTCTATAATGTAGAATTCCCTCCCACCATGATTTCTAATGAAACGAACCTTGTCACCAAGGATACTATGATCTTTAAGATTACCTATAATAAGTTCATTCGGTATCGTCAGCTTCTCATTTACCATAATTCCATTATCTACTATTGTTCCACTCATTAAGGTACATAATTTAACATTGTTTAAATAATTCTGGACTATCTCTTTAATTTCATTGATCAAAGCATCGCCTCCACTTCCATTGTATGGATCGGAATAAAGTCATGAGAAACCGATCGTACAATAAGTCTTTGGCTGTATTCAATATCCTCAATTCTTCCAAAGAAGCTGGCACCTGCTCTAATTCGGGTGTCCCCAAGGCAGGTTAAAGATAAGGTTTCCACTTCTCTGTTATACAACTTTAATAATGTTTCAGCCTTTGATTTCGCTTGAGAAGCATTTGTATTATCTACAGTTTCATAATATTGAAGTAATCCATACTTTGAAACAGCCTCTATATCGTTTTTTACTATGAATGGATCCTTTGTGCTGTTATCTCCCTTTAATCGTATCTTGATCTGATTGTAAAACCCATCGTCGATGGATTTATCATAGCTATAATCATATACCAGGCTATTATCACCAAGAATTAAATTAAGGTGCAAATCAGCCAAATTCCGAATGCAGATCGAACCGAATTCATCTCTTAGCATATACCATTCCCCTTTGTTCGTAAGGGTGTCACCAATACCACTATATATAATATCCAGCCAGGTATTATCATCCTTAACATCGGTTTTAAGTATATATTTCGTATCTGCAAAAGTTCCTTTCTTTAAATGAAAATAATTACACATACGTTTTGTCAATGTTGTTACCGAATCATTCAAGACAACAATGGTATCCTTAGCCTTACAATATCTTAACTGATCATAAGCTGTTACTGAAATTTCATTTCCTTTATCCCTACTCACCTTAAAAACATATCCATAAAAAATATTTACTGAGTCATACTGAAAGCTTATAACACTTCCATTTGTTATATTTAAATCCCTATTGATATATGAAAATTCCAATTTACTGCATCCATCATTGAAGGAATCTTTGAAGGATACTTTACTTACCAGTTGGCTAATTTCATATACCTTTCCATCAACCTTAACCAAGAATTGCATCATGAAGGAATCACCAACTTCTGCCCTGCATAAATTAATGACGGATTTTTTATGATTTCTTTATTGGCATTATATATTTTTGTATACTTTGATCCATCACTATAATACTTTTTAGCGATTGCCCATAAAGTATCTCCTGATTTTATAACATAATAGCCTTTATTCTTGGGATTTTTTGTATTTTTCTTAGATTTCGCTGCTTTACCCTTTGCTTCATCTACTACAAGCAGTCCTTCTTGTTTATCATATTCCTTGTATTCAACCAGCTTAAAGGAAACATACTTATCCCTCTCTTCTCCTGCTTTTTCTGTAATCGTTAAGCTTTCAATTAAAACAAGAGTATTGATAATATCATTTTCCATTGAATAATCACTAGTAGCCTTTCCTGCAAGAAACCTTATTGGTGCAAGCTCCTCTCTCCAGGTTCTAAATAGATTTAAATATGATTCTGCATTTTCAAAACCTTTTAATGTTTCCACATAATTGAGACTCTCATGGGGTAATTCTGTTTCAAAGCTGTATTCATTCAATTCCATATGTGTTGGAACGGCAATTTGACCCAGTTTCAGAATCTCATATTTTTCGATTGCCTGTGAAGAGCTCACTTCTAATTCTTCGGGATTAACCGGAAGTCGATAGGTAATGTTATCCTTGTCAAAAAAGATTGCATAATCACTCATTAATATACCCCCTCTGGCGCTATAGCAATTTGTTCTCTCAATATTGTCCGAATTCTTCCAAACATCTGGTCAACATCAGCCGTCTCATGAACATCCCCAAAGCTAACGGATATATTTGGCGCAAGTGTATTGCTTGCAACGTTG
>JAQZBA010000359.1 GCA_029239365.1 Herbinix sp.
ATTGTAAATCTACCGAAGCGTAATATCGGTGAACGTCGTATGGCTTTCTTGAAGGAATATGCGAATACAAATAATTGTTCCTTATATCAGGCGCTGCAGCAGAATTTGGAGCATGAGCTTCTAATGAAGACCCAGGCTAAGGCTTTCCTCAATCTGGTAGAGAAGTATAAAGCTGTCTATGAGGAGATGAAACTGTCTGAATTACTTACCAACGTATTGAATGACAGTGGCTATGAAGCACTACTTCGTACGAATGGGGAGCAGGAGCGACTCGATAATCTGGCTGAGTTAAAGCAATCCATCTTTGAATATGAGAGGGATGCCGGCGAGGAATGTTCTCTACCGGATTATTTGGATCGGATCTCTTTGTTTACGAACTTGGACCAGAAAGAGAAATGTGATGCAGTTCAGATGATGACTATACATACCGCCAAGGGTCTAGAGTTCCCATATGTCTTTGTCTGTGGCTTAAATGAGGGGATATTCCCAAGTAAACATGTGGATACAGCAGATAAGCTGGAGGAAGAGAGAAGACTTGCCTACGTGGCATATACTAGAGCTGAGCGGGCTCTGTTCTTAAGTGATTCCGAGGGAGTCAATTATGACGGCTCCTACCGTTATCCCTCCCGCTTCATCTTCAATGTTGAGAAGGCTTACTTAAATTATACTGTGGAGCTGGAGGAGCGATTCCTAGGGGATGCAAGCTTCTATATCGAGCAGAACGAACGGAAGCTGGAGGGGAATACCACTAGGCTTCTGGTTGGGGATACAATTAGGCACAGTGTATTCGGAATGGGTAAGATTGTAGGTATCAATGAGGAGATTACAAGCTATGTCATTCAATTCGATACGATGGAGACAACCAGGAGTATCAGCTTTAAGATACGACTGGAACTGATAGAATAGAGATTACAATAAAAGCATAGATTGCAGGGTTTATCTAATAACAAAGATTGGAATGAATGTGATGGACCTGAAAGCACATAAGGAGAGACATAATGAAACGATCTAGAACTATTTACATCATTGCCATGGTGATTTTTGGAAGTATAGGTCTGGTATCAAGAAATATCAGCTTATCCTCCGGGCAGATAGCGTTAACCAGAGGAGTGATCGGAAGCATATTTCTATTGGCTGCAAGTCGTGTATTAAAAGAGAAGCTATCCTGGACTAAGATAAAACCGAATATGCTTCTGCTTATGTTATCCGGTGCCGGTATAGGTTTTAACTGGATTCTAATGCTCCAAGCATATCAATATACTTCCATTGCTAATGCTACCCTAAGCTATTATTTTGCACCAGTATTAGTAGTAATTTTGTCACCGCTTTTATTAAAGGAACGGTTAACTCCGCTCAAGATGTGTTGTATTCTTGGAGCTTTAGGAGGGATGTTTTTAATCGTTGGAGTTGGTGGAGGAGAGGGCCGAAATCATGTGATAGGAATAAGCTATGGATTAGCAGCCGCTGTGTTATATGCAAGTGTGGTGATCATGAATAAATTCCTGAAAGGTTTATCCGGGCTGGAGACGACGTTTGTTCAGATTAGCTCTGCTTCTGTTGTTCTATTTCCTTATATCTTACTAACTGAGAAGATTGAGATATTCAATATCGATCGCAGGTCTGCTACTTTTCTAATAGTTCTGGGCTTAATTCATACAGGATTGGCTTACTTGATGTATTTTACCGGGATGAAGAAGCTGAAGGGCCAGACAGTAGCTGTTCTTAGTTATACGGATCCGATCTCTGCGATTCTTATGTCTAGTATATTTTTAGGGGAAGAGCTGACATTAGTACAGATCTTCGGGGGAATATTAATACTAGGAGCCACTTTCCTAAGTGAAGCTTATGAACGAAGACAATGTCTGCAAGCATAAACTGACACCGGGTGTAATTACCATTTTTAGATGGAATGATAACAATCTTATTACTTAATTATTATAAAATAATGATACCAATCTAAATGCTTTATCCCATTTGGATAAATGATACAAAAGTATTCGATAAAAATTTATCATTTGATTGAAATTTACTATTTCATTATGTATAATCCTATTGTATAATACTAAATAATAATAGTAATTATTATCAATATATTTATTATGATAATAATACTTCGATAAGTATACTTTCAATTGTGAAGGATGAATTGATGATACGGATCTATTATAAATACTATTTGAGATATTATAAAGAGTTTTACTTGAGAGATACTTGGGGTATCTCATACCATATATTAGTAGCGGAAAAGGAGTTGGTTAATTATGAAAGTAGTTGTAATCGGATGTACCCATGCAGGAACTGCGGCAGTAAAGACTATATTAAGAGAGAATCCGGAGGCGGAAGTAACAGTATTTGAAAGGAATGATAATATATCTTTCTTATCCTGTGGAATTGCCTTATATGTAGGTGGTGTTGTTAAAGATGCTGCCGGTTTATTTTATTCAAGCCCGGATGAGTTGAGTAATTTAGGAGCTACCATTAAGATTAGACATGATGTTAAGCGTATTGATACGGATGCCAAGAAGGTGGTTGCTGAAAATCTAATTACGGGAGAGGAAGTCGTAGTAACCTATGATAAGCTTGTTAATACCACCGGTTCTTGGCCGATCATACCTCCAATTCCCGGAATCGACAGCAAGAATATTCTGCTATGCAAGAATTTTGAACAGGCAAATGTTATTATAGACAAAGTTAAGGATGCAAAACGGGTTGTTATCGTTGGTGGTGGTTACATTGGCATCGAATTAGTGGAAGCGTTCCGCGAATCAGGCAAAGAGGTTATCTTAATTGATGGTTTGGATCGAATTCTGAATAAGTACCTGGATAAGGAATTCACCGATATTCTAGAAAATGATCTGAAAGAGCGTGGTATTACTTTAGCTCTTGATCAAGCTGTAGAACGTTTTATGGCGAACGGTAAGGGAGAGGTCACCTCCGTAATTACTGCGAAGGGTGAATTCAAGGCTGACATGGTTATCTTATGCGTAGGTTTCCGCCCTAACAATGAGCTCCTGAGGGGCAAGGTCGATATGCTTGCTAACGGTGCAATTATTGTTGATGAATATATGAGAAGTAGTAACCCTGATGTTTTTGCAGCAGGAGATAGCTGCGCTGTACATTATAATCCCAATGGTGGTTTAGCTTATATACCTCTGGCAACCAATGCAGTCAGAATGGGTATGCTGATTGGGAGGAATATAGGCGAGCCGAAGGTGAAATATCGTGGAACTCAATCTACTTCAGGTCTTCATCTATTCGGTTATAATATCGGATCCACCGGTGTTACGGTGGGAAGTGCAGAGATGTTTGGACTCAAGGTACGTTCCGTCCTTGTGAAGGATAATTACCGTCCGGAATTCATGCCAACCACAGAAGAAGTAATCATGCAGCTGGTTTATGAAGTGGGAACGAACCGAATTGTAGGAGGACAGGTTATGTCCAAGTATGATATCACCCAATCAGCGAACACCTTATCGCTGGCGATTCAAAATAAGATGACAATCGAAGATCTCGCTTATGTAGATTTCTTCTTCCAGCCTCATTTTGATCGTCCTTGGAATTACTTGAATCTTCTTGCTCAGGCTGCAGTTGAGCAGGAGAGGCAGCTAGCCCTATCGTATGAATGATCTTAACAAGGTATTCGTAGAATGCAGACTGGGTTGTGGTGCTTGCTGTATCGCTCCCTCCATATCATCCCCGATCCCCGGAATGCCGGAGGGAAAGCCTGCAGGGGTTCGTTGTATTCAATTAACTGAGGATAATCTATGTAAGATTTTTCGATCGCACTTACGGCCTGCGGTCTGCTCCAGCCTGAAGCCATCACAGGAGATGTGTGGGGATAACAATCAGGCTGCAATTGATTATCTAGATGAATTAGAACGAGAGACATCATAATATAGTTCATAAAAATCGGAGGTGCTATACACCTCCGATTAACTTTGTCATTATTCTTTTATCCTAAACAACAATCTTGGTTCGGTTATTCAGACAATCACATTTTAG
>JAQZBA010000360.1 GCA_029239365.1 Herbinix sp.
GGAAAGCTTTAGTAGTAGTAAATCTAAGCTCTATTTGCAGTTCGCATGAACTCCATTCCGCATTAAAGTACGAATTGGGGTTACCAAGATTTTATGGTATGAACTGGGATGCGTATTGGGATACTATCACTGGCTTAATTGAATTACCTGAAACCCTTGTCTTTGAAGGCTGGGATGTGTTGAGTAGGGCTCTTCCAGAAGAGGCGAAAATTCTGGTTAAGCTAATGAATCAATTCAACGAAAAACATCCCAGTTGGAGATGTATTGTAATATATAAATAGATTAAGTGATAGCGACCACGGGCGAGTAATCCTCACCTGGTTTGCTTTTTTTCATCTGACCAATGCCGCGGCGCAAAGGTGTATCTAAAATCAAGCTTAATAGGCTACTGACCGACTTGCTAATGGTTGGACAGGTACTAAAAAGTTTGGAAATATTATGAGACGATGCTATTGATACGGGGCAGTTAGTTTGGGGGGATTGCATATGATTATGCAATGGCAAACCTTATCGGTGTTGGTGTTGAGTCGCGGTCAGCAATACAATTGAGTTATTCTGCAACAAGTGGAACGAAATTTATAGCCACTGCTGGAAAAGTATATAATTAAGGCTAGAATTACCACAATCAAAGGATTTTAATGGGATTATCATATGATAATTATGTAACGGCTGAACAAACCAAGCAATTGCTCGAGGCGATGAAATATTTATGGCGACACCACCGTCTCTTGATAAGTTATATTACGCTGGCACCAATGAATTAACCGGTTAAGGCCGAATTATTACTTGTTAGATAGTGGTTATGAGTATATTTCAGAAGTAAGTAAAATGATAAAAAATTGAAAGTGGTGAATGCGATGAATTCAATTAAGCATTTTATAACTGCCTCATCTGATATAATAAAAAAGAGAGCCAACTTTTTAATTGAAAAGGGGTTTGTTCTCCAAAATGAGGATGAATTCATAATCCATTACTCTTCCAATCTTTGTCTAGTCGAAATTGTCTTTGAAAGGTTTGACGATATCAGCGATATTAATATAAGGTTTCTTGAGAAAAATAAGTCTTATAGTATAAGTTGGATTTTAAGAGTATTTGAAGAAGTAAATTATAATGATTATATGATTAACAAAAAAGATAAGCTAATAAATGTATTGGGGCTTTTGAATTTTATTGAAGATTATTTCGAAAATGTTACAGATATTGTTTTTTGTGAGAGTATGATGGGGAAAGTGGAAGATTTTCCGAAAAAACGAATATAAACTTTTAATGATTGCCACAGGTAACTAATGCCTGTGGCTTTCTTTCCTTCATCTTTTGGAAGCTTCTGCAGATCCTCTCGGCCTGAATCATTACAGCTATGGTATTTGGGGAAGTTCTACACAGACGGAAGAGATCATATCCTAGACGTTCCGTTACAGTAGCAACACCGGATTGCAATACCTGCGGGCCCGCTGGTATGTTCCAAGTGTAGGGCTGTTTATAAGTGAGGATACGTATGAAGGGGATATAACGAATCCGTTGAGTCTCAACCTTTATATGTATGTAAAGAATAACCCGTTGAGGTACATTGATCCTACTGGGCATTATGATGTTGAAGGTTATCCTACTGGAGGCCCTGACCCTAATCTCACATATGAAGGTGTGATGCTAAATGCCAGTGGTTATTACACTGGGGCGAGTACAGGCAGGTATCATGATTTACTTGATTTAGTGGGGTTGATTCCTGTTATCGGAGAATTTGCCGATGGAGCAAATGCAATAGCCTATTTAATTGAGGGTGAGCGTGCATATGCTATTCTTTCCTCAATGTCATTAGTGCCTATTTTAGGTTGGAGTGCCACCGCAACAAAAGCTACAATAACAACCGGAGAAGCTGTTGTAGATGCAGAAAAAATACTTGATAAGGCAAGTGTTTTTAAAGCCGCATGCAACTGTTTCGTAGGAGGAACGAAGGTTCAAACAGACGAAGGGGAGAAAGATATTGAAGACATTGAGGTCGGAGATAGGTTCTCGCCAAGGATGAGAATAATCCCGATGGAGAATTGGCTTACAAAGAAGTAACGGGGTTATACCGCAACCAACGTGATGATATTATTAAACTACATGTTGGGGAGCAAATCATCGAGACGACCGACAACCATCCGTTTTGGGTGGAAGGTAAAGGGTGGGTCTTCGCAGATGAATTGCAAGTAGGGGACAAACTCCAAAAAGCTGATGGAAGCTGTTCATTCTCCTGCGGCCAAGGGAGTATATATTCCGAAAACTAAAAAATAAGGAGATAATACATGGACAAGGAAAAATTACTTGACGTTTCGAAAACATTAAATTGTGAGTACGAAATAGGTATTTGGTCTGAAACAGATGATTTTCTAGAAAGACAAGAGGGTGTATCTAAATTCTCAATTAAGTATGATAACGGACAATATAACGTTAATATAACACTTAAGGATTTTAACCCAAGTGAGGCTGTTACCGTATTTGATTCCTTAGTCAAATTCATTGAGTATAGCAAGTCGACTTTTTACGTCAGGGATAATAAGCAATCTTCTATTGAATACTATCTACTGTCTTCAACTGTTGACAAAAAAGCATTCTTAATGCATATAATTTTCCAATAACTTATGGGTCTGTCAAGATCTTTGTGTAAACTCTTTAAGAGGGTATCCCCCCGAGGGGGGATTTTCGAGCTGCTAGCGTAAGTGGTGGCCAATCCGGTCCGGAAAGAGGACCGACAGATGGAGCAGCATCTGTCCCCAGTTCTGAACACGGCCCGTCCATTTGCGAGTGACATCCATGGTCGCCAGATAGAGCATTTTCAACAAGGCTTCATCCGTCGGAAAGATACTCTTGCCTTTGGTTACCTTTCGTATCTGCCGATGGTAGCTTTCGATCATGTTCGTGGTATAGATCAGCTTGCGAATCTCAGGCGGGTACTTGAAGAACGTAGAGAGTTCTTCCCAATTCTGCCGCCACGAACGGATGATGAGGGGGTACTTGGTGCCCCAGACCTCCTCAAAACGGTCCAGTTCCAACAAGGCTCCTTCCTCGGTTGCCGCCTTGTAAATCGGCTTCAGGTCAGCGGTGACTTTCTTCAGATCCTTATAGGACACGTACCGGGTGGAGTTGCGGATCTGGTGAATGATGCACTTCTGGATTTCGGTCTTGGGATAACAGGCGGCAATCGCCTGAGAGAAGCCGCTCAGGTTGTCCACACAGATGATGAGGATGTCTTGCACGCCGCGGTTTTTCAGGTCATTTAGCACGCTGAGCCAGAACTTGGAGGTCTCGTTTTCTCCGATCCACATGCCCAGGACATCCTTGTTTCCATCTAAGTCAATCCCGATGACCATATACGCGGCCTTGTTGATAATGGCCCCGTCCTGCTTGACCTTGAAGTGGATGGCATCCAGGTACACCACCGCGTACACGCTCTGCAGGGGCCGGTTCTGCCATTCTTTAATGAGCGGAACGATCTTGTTGGTGACATTGGAAATGAGGGTAGGCGAGACTTCTATCCCGTACAGTTGGTGGAGATGGTCCTGAATCTCGCGGGTACTGACGCCTTTGGCATACAAGGCAATGATCTGATCCTCGATACCGGTTACATTCTTCTGGTGCTTCTTCACGACCAAGGGCTCAAACTCGCTTAGCCGGTCCCTCGGAACGTCGATCTCCTGCTGACCATACTCGCTGATAACGGTCTTCTTGCTTTTACCGTTCCGGCTGTTCGATGTGCCTTTGGCTTGCACATCATGCTTTTCATAGCCCAGTTGCGTATCCAATTCCGCCTCTAACATTTCTTGAATGGTTTCGGCAAACAAATCTTTCAAAGCGTTCTGCGCGTCGACAGCCGTTACCAACTTATTCTCCTTAATAAAGCTGTGTAGTTGTTCCTTTGTCCATAATCCCATGTGTTCTCCCCAACCTTTCTTCTACCTTCCATTTTACTGGGTTTAGGAGTTTACACAATCTATTTTACAGACTC